>JASLEW010000682.1 GCA_030150965.1 Thermoanaerobaculia bacterium
GGCGGCGCCGTTGCCGGGGCGCCCGCCGCGCCCGCGCCGCCCGCCGCCCCGAGCAGGCGCGCGATCGAGGTCACCCCGGTCCCGCGCAGGCCGCACGGCACGATCCCGGCGAAGAAGGACAGGTCGGTCGCCACGTTGAGCGCGAAGCCGTGGGTGGTGATCCAGCGCGACAGGTGGACGCCGATGGCGGCGATCTTCTCCTCCCCCACCCAGACGCCGACCAGCGCCGCGCCCGGCCGCGCCTCGGCGGCGATGCCGTAGCCGGCCAGGGTGCGGATCAGCACCTCCTGGAGGTCGCGCACGTAGCGCCGCACGTCCCGCCGGTCCGGGCTCAGATCCACGATCGGATAGCCCACCAGCTGCCCGGGGCCGTGGTACGTCACCTGCCCGCCGCGGTCGCTCTCCACCACCTCGACGCCGTGGGCGGCCAGCCAGGCCGGACCGGCCAGCACGTCGGCGGCGCTGGCGTTGCGGCCGAGGGTGTAGACGTGGGGGTGCTCGAGGAGGAGGAGATGCTCGGCCCACGCGGTCCGCTCCCGCGCCGCGTCGCGCAGCGCCTGGCGCAGCCGCTCCTGGCGGGCCACCGCCTCGCGGTACGGGACCCGGCCCAGGAAGCTCCAGCGCAGCTCGCGCGGCGCCGCGCCGGCCGCCGCCGGCACCCGGCCCGCCGGCGCAACGCTCCGGCTCACCGCCCCGTCCGAGGCGATGCCCGGGGCCACCGCCCCGTCCGGGGCGATGCCCGGGTCCACGGCCTCGTCCAGCGCAATGCCCGGAGCCACGGCCGCTTCCAGCGCGATGCCCGGGTCCACGGCCTCGTCCAGCATGGGGGAAATTCTACTCGTGTCGCCGGGATCTGCGGGCCGCCGCCGGGAACCGGCTTGGCGCGCCGTGTCGTCCCTCGCCTCCCGCTCCCTGGCGCCGGGCCGCGGGCAATGGCTGTGAGCCATCGCCGCCGCCGTCCGGCCACGGCCGGCTACGTCGCGGAGGCCGCCGGCGCCGCCGCCCTCGCCCGCCGGGCGCGCCACGGCGGCGGCACGACGTTGCCGCGGCGCGCCGCCGCCGCCAGCAGCGGCACGGCCGCGGCGGCGCAGAGCACCACCGCCACCACCGACCCTTCCACGCCGAAGGGGCCGCCGGAGAGCGCCGGCGGGCCGGTGAGCGAGGCGTTCAGCAGACCGTGCCCCTCGACGCCCGAGATCGCGACGCCGAAGATCCCGCCCTGGAAGAAGTTCCAGCCGGCATGGAGGCCGGCGGCGAGCCAGATGCGCCGGGTCAGGGCATAGGCGGCGCCCAGGAGGACGCCGGCGAAGGTGATGGATACCGCCGACACCAGGGTGGCGTGCGGGTTGTTCAGGTGCGCCAGGCCGAACAGGGCGCCGGTCACCGCCAGCGCCCAGCCGGTGCCGACCATCTCCTCCAGGATGCGGAAGAGGATCACCCGCACCAGGAGCTCCTCGCCGTAGCCGGAGATCAGCGCGATCCCGAGGATCGGCACCATGCCCTCCGCCGGGCGCATCCCCGCCACGTGATAGAAGCCGGCCAGCCCCAGGACGGCGACGGCGGCGCTCATCAGGCCGGCGCCGATCGCCAGGCCGCGCGCCGCCTCGGGCGCCGCGCCCACGCGCGACACCTCGGAGGCGGGGCGCCACTCGATCCACCGCACGTAGCCGCGGTAGGCCCAATGCATGGCAACGACCGCCACCAGGAGCGCGGCGTCGAAGCGCAGATCGGCCGCCAGCCCGGGAGCGAAAAGGCGCTTGGGCACCGCCACGAGCAGCAGCTGCAGGATCCCGAGCTGCACTCCCAGCACCGCGGCCAGCGCCAGGAGCACCCGGCACGGCGGCCACTGGACCACCCTCCAGGCGAGGCTCCTCCCTGCCGGCCAGGGCGGCCGGCCGAGCGGCGCCCGCGGCAGGGCGGCGGCGGCCGGGACAGGCGGCTCGGGCGAGGCGGCAGGCGGGGCGGAGAGCGCGGGCTCGGTCAGCTGCGGTCCTACTCGGCGGCGCCGGGGACGACCTCGTCCTCCAGGATCTCCAGGTGGCCGGTGCCGGCCAGCTTCTCGATGTCGAGGTTGGCGTGGCAGCGGACCCGCACGTAGTCGAGGATCAGCTCGCCCGCGATCTTGATGCTGCCGCGGCCGTTGGCGAAGTCGCCGCCCGACAGGTCGCTGCGCTCGGGATCGATGCGCACCCCGAGCTCCGTGCCGCCGCGGGTCTCGGTGAACTTGACCAGCACGTAGCCGCGATCGACCGCGGCCTTGAAGGCCTCGACGTTGGGCTCGGGCCGCAGGCTGACGATGACCGGCTGCTCCTGCGTCAGTTTTTGCACCAGCTCATTCATGGACTTTCTCCTCCTGGAGCTTCAACGAAGGTCTTTGGGTATTGCCGCGGTGAGCACCTCGGGCGCGCCGTCGGTCACCAGCACGTTGTCCTCGATGCGGATGCCGCCGATCCCCAGCAGGCGGTCGGCGAGCTCCCAATCTACCTGTGCGCGAAAGGCCTCGCGGCGCGCCGGGTCGCGCAGCAGCGCCGGCACGAAGTAGATGCCGGGCTCGACGGTCATCACGAAGCCGGCGGCCAGCGGCAGGTCAACGCGCAGGTTCTCGAGGCCAGGGCGGGGGTCCGGCTCGCGGCCAGGGAGCCGGCCGCCGGCGTCGCGCACCCCCAGGCCCACCATGTGGCCGACGCCGTGGGGGAAGAAGAGCGCGCAGGCGCCCTCCTCCACCAGGGTATGCGGGTCGCCGCGCAGCAGGCCGATGTCGGTCAGGCCCGCCGCCAGGTCGCGCGCCGTCTGCTGGTGGAGCTCCTTCCACTCGACGCCGGGGCGGCAGCGGTCGATCGCCGCCCGCTGGGCGCCGAGCACCACCCCGTAGAGGTCGCGCTGCTCGGCCGTCCAGCGGCCGCCGGCGGTGTAGGTGCGGGTCACGTCGCAGCAATAGTTATCGCATTCGGCACCGGCGTCGACCAGCACCAGCTCGCCGGGCCCCAGGGGGCGAGCCGACGGCGCGATGTGAAAGACGGCGGAGTTCGGACCGCTGCCGACGATGGTGTCGTACGCAGTGCGGGTGGCGCCGGCGCGATAGAACTCCGCCTCGATCTCGATCTGCAGCCGGCGCTCGGTGATGCCGGGGCGCAGCAGGCCGCCGGCCGCCGCGAAGCCGGCCGCGGTGGCGCTCGCCGCCTCCCGCATCAGCGCCAGCTCGCCCTCGTCCTTGGGGCGCCGCACCGCCAGGAGGTCCTCCCGCAGCCGCGCGCTGAGGTCGCCGTCGGCCACGGTGAGGCCGGGCAGCGCCTGCACGTTGCCGAGCACCGCAACGGTGCGGCCGGCGCGCTCCTTGAGCCACCCCTCGATGGCGGTGAGCGGCACACCGAGCGCCGGCAGGTCGCCCGACCAGACCTTCTCCTTCTCCGTCACCTCGGGCACGAAGTCGGTCCAGCCGGCCGACGGATCGAAGGCGAGGACGCTCTGCGGCCGCTCGTGGCCGGTCAGGTAGAAGTACTCGGAGTGGGCGCGGAAGGGATAGGTCTGATCGCCGCGGCCGGGGATCGAAAGCGGCTCGCCGGCGCCGATGAGGACGATCTCGTCGGCAAGCTTCCAGGCGGCGGCGGTCGCCTCGCGGCGGCGGTTCAGCTGGGGCTCAGCGGTCATGGGGCGGCATTCTAACCCAGCGGCCCCTACCGGCCGACAACGAGGAGGTGGCTCGGTTTGCCTCCCTCTCCGGCGCGGGGAGGGCTCGGAAACGCGAGCCTGCCGAGCGGGCGTTCCGGGCTCGCACCTCCTTTTAGCGCCTGCGAGGGAGCAAACCGGGCCACCACCGACAACGGCCCCGGCGAGAGGCGGCTCGGTTTGCCTCCCTCTCCGGCGCGGGGAGGGCTCGGAAACGTGAGCCTGCCGAGCGAGCGTTCCGGGCCCGCACCTCCTTTTAGCGCCTGCGAGGGAGCAAACCGAGCCACCATCGACAACGGCCCCGGCGAGAGGCGGCTCAGAGCGCCCAGCCCTGGTTGTCCGGGCCGGCGGTGAGCACCCAGGCGCCGTCGTCGGTGATCGCGATGGTGTGCTCGAAATGCGCCGCCGGGCTGCCGTCGACGGTGACGTAGGTCCAATGATCGGGCATGGCGCGGATCTGATGGGTGCCGGCCGCCACCATCGGCTCGACGGCCAGCACCATGCCGGAGAGCAGCTTGAAATCGTTGCTGTTGCCCGAGGCGTAGTTGGGCACCGACGGCTTCTCCCACATCTCGCGGCCGATGCCGTGCCCGGCAAGATCGCGGATGACGTGCATGCCGGCGTTGTGCACGTGCTTTTCCATCACTCGCGACACCTGGCTCCACCGCTTCTTCGGCGAGATGTTGCGGATGGCCAGGCGCAGCGTCTCCTCGGTGACCTGCAGCAGCCGCTGCGCCGGCTCGCCGATCGTGCCCACCGGCCGGGTGACCGCGGCGTCGGCGCACCAGCCGTCGAGCTTGACGCCGATGTCGATGCTCACCACCTCGCCGTCGCGCAGGCGGCGCGGCCCCGGAATGCCGTGCACGATCTCCTCATCGACCGAGATGCAGGTGGCCGCCGGGAACGGCACCACCCCAGGCACGCCCTTGAACAGCGGGATCGCGTCGTGGTCGAGGATGGTCTGCTCCACCACCTTGTCGATCTCCGCGGTGGAAACGCCCGGCGCCACGCACCTGCCCGCCGCCTGGTGCGCCGCCCAGACGATGAGCCCGGCGCGGCGCATCTTCTCCATCTGCTCCCTGGTCTTCCTGATCGAATCCATCCTCGGCTCTTTCCGGCCCGGCCCGCGGGCCTCACGGATCGGCGCAACAGCGCAAGAGTATAGGCGATGGCGGATAATGCGCCGCCGAGGGTGAGCGAACCATGACCGCCGCCGATCCGAGCCGGAATCAGCAGCAGGAATCAAATGCGCAACAGGTCCGGGAACGCGGCAGCCTCGACCGCCTGCCGCGCACCCGCGACGCCATCGCCGCCGGCCGCGCCGCCGGGCTGCACCTCGGCGCCCAGCTCTACGTCTCGCGGCACGGCGAGGTGGTGGCCGACGGCGCCCTGGGCGAGTGCCGTCCCGGCGAGCCGCTGCGCCCCGGCCAGCTGTTCCTCTGGCAGTCGTCGACCAAGCCGGTGGCGGCGGTCGCCATCGCCCAGCTCTGGGAGCGCGGCCGGCTGGAGCTCGACGACCCGGTGGCGCGCCACATCCCCGAGTTCGCCGCGCACGGCAAGGGGGCGGTCACGCTGCGCCACCTGCTCACCCACACCGCCGGCATCCGCCTGCTCAAGACCGGATGGCCGGACGAGGCCTGGGAGGAGATCGTCGCCCGCATCGCCGGCATGCGCCCCGAGCCGCGCTGGCAGCCCGGCGCCAAGGCCGGATACCACCAGGCGTCGAGCTGGTTCCTGCTCGGCGAGATCGTGCGGCGCCGCGACGGCCGGCCGTTCTCCCAATACGTGCGGGAGGAGATCTTCCTGCCGCTCGGCATGACCGACTCGTGGATCGGCATGCCGCGCGAGGTCTTCCGGGAGCGCCACGCGCGCGGCGACCTGGTGCCCATCTACCAGACCGGCGGGCCGCCCGGGACGCCGCCGCGGCCACAGGGGTGGGACACCGAGCGCTGGGTGACCGGTACCAACCCGGGCGCCAACGGCTACGGGCCGATGGCCCAGCTGGGCCGCTTCTACGAGATGCTCCTGGCGCGCGGCGCGGTGGCCGCTGGGGCCGGAGGGCCCGGAGGGGCCGGAGGGGTTGGAGTAGCCGAGGGGGCCGGAGGGCTCGGTGAGGCCGGAGGGCTCGGAGGAGCCGGAGGAGTCGGTGGGGCCGGAGGGGTCGGTGGGCCCGGAGGGGTTGGAGGGGCGGGAGCGACGGCGGAGCCCGGGGCCGCCGCGGGCGGGCGGGCGGCGCCGCCGCGCCGCATCCTCTCACCGCAGGCGGTCGAGGCGCTCACCGCCCGGCATCGCGTCGGGATGATGGACCACACCTTCCATCACGTCCTCGACTGGGGCCTCGGCTTCATCGTCAACTCCCGCCAGTACGGCGCCGCCACGGTGCCCTACGGCTACGGCAACCACGCCTCGCCGCGCACCTTCGGCCACAGCGGCTTCCGCTCCTCGACCGGCTTCGCCGACCCGGAGCAGGGCCTCGCCGTCGCCCTGGCCTTCAACGGCACCCCGAGCGACGAGGCCCACGAGCAGCGCATCCGCGCGGTCCTCGACGCCGTCTATGAGGATCTCGGCCTGGGGGTTTCGTCCTAGACAAGGGGGCCAGGCACGGCAGCTGCTGGCAACCATCCTGGGCCAGCGGCGGAGCGCGAGAGCGACGCGCAATACGAGCGAGCCCACGCCTCCACCAAGGACCCTCTCGGCGAGAAGGTCGCGGGATGGTAGGACGAGGGAACGCTTCTTCTCTAGAACGCGCCGCAGAGGCGGAGGAAGTGCATCCGGCCGGCGGCGTCGCCCGCGACCACCGTGCGGCCGTCGAGCGACAGGGCGCAGGCGTAGAGGGCGCTGTCGGCGGTGAAGGTGCAGAGGGGCTCGCAGCCGCTGTCGAGGTCCCAAAGGCGCAGCTGGGTGTTGCCCACCGAGGCGCCGATGCGGCCGTCGTGGCTGACCGCCACCGAGGGGATCCAGCTGGCGTGGGCCTCGCGCACCTCGAACTTGCGGCCGGTGACGGCGTCCCAGGAGCTCAGCTCGCCGTCCTCGGAGGCGGAGAGCACCACGCGGCCGTCGCCGGTGGCGGCGAGGGCGGTGACGCGGCCCTGGTGGCAGGCGTGGGTGGCCAGCGTCTCGCCGGTCCCGAACTCGCGCACCGTCACCGTGCCGTCCTCGGCGCCCGCCAGGATCAGCCGCGAGTCGCCGGTCACCGCCAGGGCGGTGATCGGGCTCCCCGCGTCGGCGGTGCCCAGGCGCCGCTCGCACGGGCACTCGCCGCCCAGGTCCCAGACCGCGATCTGCTGCCCCCAGGTGGTGAACAGGGCGAAGCGGCCGTCCGCGGTCACCGCCACCGGCGACATCCAGCCGCGGGGGCCGCAGACGTCGCGCACCAGCCGGCGCTCGACCAGGTCCCAGACGTGCAGCTCGCCGGTCCAGGCCGAGGCGGTGACCACGTGGCACTGGTCCGCGGGCAGCGCCACCAGGTCCACCCAGCGGCGGTGGCCGGCCAGGCGCAGCACCTCGGCGCCGCGGTCGAGGTCCCACACCCGCACGCTGCGGTCCTTGGAGCCGGAGATCACCCGCCGCCCCGACTCCGACACGGCGAGCGCCGTCACCGCCCCCGAGTGGCCGCACCGCGGCAGGGCCAGGTCGCCCTCCAGGTCCCAGAGCTTGAGCGTGTGGTCGGCGGAGACGGAGGCGGCATGGCGGCCGTCGGGGCTCATCGCCAGGCCGGTGACCGAATCGGTGTGCGCCTCGATGACCTGGGGAGCCCGCGGGATCCGCTGCGCCCACGACCAGCGCGGCGGCAGGCGGGACGGGTCTTCCGGCTCGAGCTGCCAGAGCTTCAGGCGGCCGTCGACCGAGGCCGAGAGGGCGCGGTCGCCGCGCACCGACGCCGCCACCATCGACACCGACCCGTCGTGGGTGCCGAGCAGGCGGCGGCGGCCGTGGGGCGCCGCGCTCTCGCCGGTCAGGTCGAGCAGCGAGACGCTGCCGTCCTCGCCGGCCGCCAGCACCCCTCCATCGGGGAGCGTCAGGAAGTGATTGATGAGCAGACCGCCCAGCTCCCAGCGGCAGAGCTCCTCGCCGCTCTCCGTGTCCCACAGCCGCAGCCCGCCGTCCCAGCCGGACGACAGCGCGAAGCGCCCGCCGGCCAGCGGCGCCACCGCCGTCACCCGCCTGGCGTGACCGCCGAAGAGCCGCAGCTGGCGGCCGGCGGCGAGGTCCCAGACCCGCGCCGTGCCGTCCTCGCTGACCGAGAGCGCCCGCCAGCCGTCGAGCAGGGCCACCGAGTTGATCCAGCCGCCGTGGCCTTCGAGCGTGCACAGGAGACCTCCGGTGCCGGGGTCCCACAGCCGCAGGAGCCCGTCGCAGTAGCCGCACAGCGCCAGGCTGCCGCCGGCCGGCCCCGCCACCGCCAGGGCGCTGGCGGCACAGGACTCGTGGCCGGGACCCAGGCCGCAGACGGCCTCCTCGCGACCGGTGACCACGCTCCAGGCGCGCAGCGTGCCGTCCTGGAAGGCGCCCAGCACCTGGCGCCCGCCGGCGTGGAAGGCCACCGGCGCGGGCCACCCGTCGTGGACCTGCAGCACGCGCCGCAGCGGCCCTCCCGGCGGGACCAGGCTGGCCGTGGCCGGCTGCAGCCAGGGCTCGCCGCCGTTCTCCGCCGCGGCGGCGAGGGCGGCCAGGAGGTCATGGATCTGCAGGGAGCGGCTGCTCCTCAGACGCCCGGACAGCTGGCCGGGCAGCTGACGCGGGTCGGCGGCCACCACGTGCGCCGAGAGCTCCAGCGCCCCCAGCACCTCCGCCACCTCCGGGTCGTCGCTGAACAGGCGCAGGTCCGCCACCACGCCGTCGAGGCCCACCGACGCGAGCCGCGACCACAGCCAGGCGCCGTCGAGGATCTGGCCCCTCTCCGGGGCCGCCCGCAACACGCTGCGCATCACGGCACTCCTCCCTGGTCCGCCTTGGTCCGTGTCGGTTCCGGGCCGCCGGCACCGCTCCCGCGCAGCGCCGCCGTCTTGCGCACCTGCAACCCGCGTCCACCCGGGGCGCACCTCGGGCAGCATTTCCTTCACTTCTACTGGTGCTCGAGGCCGCTTTCGCGTGACTTTTTGCGCCGCCGGAAGATGACATGTCCCTGGATGGATATGCCTATTTTTCTCTGGAAGGTGCCGGGGGCCCACGGCGTCCTCACGCCTTGGAGTTAAGATAAGTGAAGACTTGCAAGGGACCGCGAGCGAGGCCCCGCGGCCCCGCCGACCAGCTCGCCGACGCGCTGCGCTCGGCGCGCCACCTGGGCGCCGACTTCAGCCTGCTGCAGGCTGCGGCGCCGGCGGCGGGAGCCGGCCCGGCGGGCAAGCAGCCCTAGGCTGGACGCCCGCCGCTACGGCAGCCGGCCGCTGCCGACCAGGAAGTCCAGGCGCGCCTGGCGGGCGGCGTCCTCGGCCACCGCCACCGAGGTGTCGGCGTCGCGGGCGCGCCGCTGGGCGTCGAGGACGTCGAGGCTGGTGGAGGCGCCGGCGTTGTAGCTCAGGTTCACGATGTCGAGCGCCTCGTGCGCCTGGCGGGCGGCGTTGCGGGCGCTGGCCAGCCCCTGGTCGGCGAGGCGGATGGCATCGCTCGCGATGCGCACGTCGGAGCGCGCCTGCACCTTGCCGCCGGTCAGGTTGGCCTCGGCCTCCCTGACCAGCGCCTCGCGCTCGCGGCGCTGGGCGAAGCGCAGGCCGCCCTCGTAGATCGGCAGGGTGAGCAGGAGCTGGGCCTGCCACGAGTGCGGCAGCGAGAAGGCGGTGCCGGGCTGGGTCAGCAGCTCCTGGAAGTTGAGCCCGAGGGTGGGCGCCCAGTCGCGCCAGCTGTCGCGCAGCACGTGCTCGGCGGCGGCCTGGCGTGCCGCCAGCACCTGCACGTCGGCGCGCCGCTCGGCGGCGCCGGTCAGGGCGTCGGCGACCGACCCCAGGTCGCCGAACACCGGCTCGTCGGCGGCGTCGTAGGGGCCGTCGCTGGAGAGCAGCACGCCGAGCGCCTCCTGCGCCCGCCCGAGGTCGAGCGTCGATTGCTCGACCAGCACCTCGTCGTTCGACACGTCCTGCGCCGCCTGCACCTCCTCCAGCCGGCTGGCGGCGCCGGCCACCAGGCGCTGGTGCGAGATGTCGAAGTGGGCGCGGGCGGTGTCCAGGGCGCGCTGGTTGGCCTCCAGGGTGCGGTGGCGCTCGAGCACCATCAGGTAGGCGTTGGCCGTCGCCTGCGCCACCCGGCGCCTGGCGTCGGCGACCGAGAGCTTGGCGATGTTCTTCTGATCGATGGCGTGCGCCCAGGCCGCCCAATTGGTCAGGTTCACCAGCGGCACCGAGATGGTGCCGGTCTCGGTCTTGACGCCGAACGGCTGGATGACGATCGGCCCGAAGGTGCTCTCGTACTGGTAGCGCGTGTAGGCGGCGGTGGCGCTCACCTGCGGCAGCGACGAGGCTCGTGTCTCCTGCACCAGCGCCTCGGCGCGCAGCACCTCGGCCACCGCCTGCTGCACGGTCGTGTTGGCGGCGAGCGCCCGGTCGATCGCGTCGCGGAAGGTGATGCGCTGGAGCACCGGCCCTGCTCCGGCCGGTGCGGCCGCCGGCGGCTCGCCGGGCACCGGCGCCACCGAAGCGGGCGCGGAGGCGGCAGGAGGCACCTGGGCGGCCGGCGCCGGCACGGTCGGAGCGAGCGCCAGGGCGAGCGCCAGAGCGGGCACGGCAAGGTGCGGACGGCGGGCCGGCGCATGGCGGGAGCGGTGGTCTTGGCTAGGCATGGCTTCCTCCCGCGCCTGCCGGCGGCGCGTCTGGCGGCGCGCCGGCGGGCGGCGGCCCGGCGGCAGGAGCCGT
>JASLEW010000748.1 GCA_030150965.1 Thermoanaerobaculia bacterium
GGCGCGGCGGCGCGGGCGGGCGCTCGCTGAGCGGCGACCGGGCCCGAGCCGAGCGCCGCGGCCGGCGCCCGCTCAGGCGGCGAGGTCGCCCAGCCAGAGGATGCTGCGGGCGTGGCCGCCGGCGCGGGCGGCGTCGTAGAGCTTGCGGTCGGCGGTGACCAGCGGACAGTCGGACTGCTGCGCCAGGGCCAGGTAGAGGCCGGCGGCAAGCGGCAGATCGGCGGCGAGCGCCAGGCCCAGCGCCGCCGGCACGAGCGCCGACACCGGCGTCCACTCGAAGGGGACCTGGCGCAGCTCGGCGAGCACCGCCCGCGCCCCCTCCTCGTCGATCTCCCCCAGCCGCACGCGGCACGCCACCAGGCCGGCGATCTCGACGTGCAGCAGGTCGGGCGCCAGCAGATCGCAGCTGCCGGCGAGCAGGGCATCGGCCTGCGGGGTGAGCGGCTCCTGGAAGTACCAGAGCGCCGCGACCGTCGCGTCGATCACGCAGCGGCGCACGCTACCGGCTCCTCCGCCCTGGAGCGGCATCGCCGGACCTGGCGGACCGGGCGGGCCTGCCGGGTCTGCCGGCATCGCGGCCCGGGGCGCTGCCGGCGAGGAGGTCGACGCTCGCCGCCAGCGGCCTGCCCGCCCACTGCTCGCGCAGCCGCCGGGCACCGTCGCGGGCGCGGGTCCGCGACAGGCCGAGCGCCCCTTCGAGCACCGCCCGCGCCTCCTCCTCCACCCCGCGGCCGTGGAGCGCGGCGCGCTCGTTCAGCGCATCGATCGCCCGTGGGTCCACGTCTCGCAGCACGAGATGCGCCATGCGAACCTCTCCCGCCTGAAGCGACGCCAGGTCAGGGCCCCACCTGCTGGACCGCGGTGACGAAGTACTCGGTCTCGCCGAAGCACGTGGTGGGCACGCCGCGGTGCTGCTCGTAATGCAGCGCCACGCGCCGGCCCATGCTCTGGTTGAGGCTCTGCGCCACCGCGTCGTCGCGCACGCTGAAGCGGAAGATCTCCGGCATCGCTCCCGGCAGGTTGACCATCGCCAGCTCCCCCTCCCACGTCTTGCACACCCACCCCTTGCGCGAAAACTTCTGGACGTAGCCGGCCCGCTCGCCCGACGAGTAGCTGAAGGAGAGGGCCGCCCAGACATACAGGGCGCAACCGCCGGCCGCCACCAGGAGCAGCAGCGCCAGGAGGAAGGGCCAGCGCCGCCGCCGGCGCGGCGGGTGTCGCGGAGGGACGGGGGGGTCAGAGGGGCCCGCGGCGGCCGCCGGCCCCGGCGATGACACCTGCTGCCCTGCCGCTGGATCGCGACCGCCCGCCATGGCCCACCTCCCGCGGTTTGCGCGACTGCTCCCGCCCCGCCCCGATCATTCCACAGAGCGGGTGCGCTTGTCCTCGCTCACCGCCCTGGCCTTGAGGAAGTCGCGGTTCAGGCGGGCGATGAAGTCGATCGGGATGCCCTTGGGGCAGACCGCCTGGCACTCGGCGTGGTTGCTGCAGTAGCCGAAGCCCTCGCGCTCCATCGCCTCGACCATGCCGAGGGCGCGGGCGGAGCGCTCGGGCTGGCCCTGCGGCAGCAGCCCCAGGTGGGCGATCTTGGCCGCGGTGAACAGCTGGGCGGCGCCGTTCGGGCACTGCGCCACGCAGGCGCCGCAGCCGATGCACGCCGCGGCCTCGAAGGCGCGGTCGGCGACCGGCTTGCCGATCGGCGTGATGTTGGCCTCCGGCGCGCTGCCGGTCGGCGCCGAAATGAAGCCGCCGGCCTGGACGATGCGGTCGAAGGCGCCGCGGTCGACCATCAGGTCCCTGAGCACCGGGAACGCCTTCGCCCGCCAGGGCTCCAGGCGCAGCACGTCGCCGTCCTTGAAATGCCGCATGTGGAGCTGGCAGACGGTGGTGCCGCGGCGCGGGCCGTGCGCCTCGCCGTTGATCATGAAACCGCACATGCCGCAGATCCCCTCGCGGCAGTCGTGATCGAAGGCGATCCGCTCGAGGCCGCGCTCGGCCAGGCGCTCGTTGACCACGTCGAGCATCTCGAGGAACGAGCTGTCGGGATTGATGCCGGTGGCCTCGTAGCGCACCATCCTGCCGGCGGCGGCGGGGTTCGCCTGGCGCCAGACGAAGAGGGTCAGGTTCACTTGTAGCTCCTCCGCGACGGCTCGACCGACTCGAAATGCAGCGGCTCGGCGTGGCGCAGCGCGGGCCTGCCCTCGCCCTGCCACTCCCAGGCCGAGACGAAGGCGTAGTCCTGGTCGTTGCGCAGAGCCTCGCCGTCGGGGGTCTGGTGCTCCTCGCGCAGGTGGCAGCCGCAGGACTCGTCGCGGTCGAGGGCGTCGCGGCACATCAGCTCCGCCAGCTCGCAGTAGTCGGCGACGCGGCCGGCCTTTTCGAGGTCCTGGTTGACCTCGTCCGGCGCGCCGCTGACCCGCAGGTTCTGCCACAGCTCCTCGCGCAGCGCGGCGAGCTCCCCGATCGCCTGCCGCAGGCCGTCCGCGGTGCGGGCGATGCCGCAGGCGTGCCAGACCAGGTGGCCGAGCTGGCGGTGGAACGACTCCGCGCTGCGCTGGCCGCGCAGGGCGAGGAGGCGCTCGCCGCGCTCGCGCACCGCCGCCTCGGCCTCGGCAAAGGCGTCGCCGCCGGTCGCGAGCGGCTCGCCCAGGTGGCTCGCCAGGTAGTTGCTCAGGGTGTACGGCAGGACGAAGTAGCCGTCGGCCAGCCCCTGCATCAGCGCGCTCGCTCCCAGGCGGTTGGCGCCGTGATCGGAGAAGTTGGCCTCGCCGGCCACGAACAGGCCGTCGAGGTTGCTCATCAGGTTGTAGTCCACCCACAGGCCGCCCATCGTGTAGTGCGGCGCCGGGTAGATGCGCATCGGCGTCACCCAGGGATCCTCGCCGGTGATCTTCTCGTACATCTCGAAAAGATTGCCGTAGCGGTCGTCGATCACCCGCCGGCCGAGGCGGGCGACGGCGCCGGCGAAGTCGAGGTAGACGCCGTTCTTCTGCGGCCCGACGCCGCGCCCGCCGTCCACCACCTGCTTGGCGTTGCGCGCCGCGACGTCGCGCGGCACCAGGTTGCCGAACGCCGGATAGCGCGTCTCCAGGTAATAGTCGCGGTCGGCCTCCGGGATGCGCTCGGGAGGCCGGCCGTCGGCGGGGTCGCGCGGCACCCAGATGCGGCCGTCGTTGCGCAGCGACTCGCTCATCAGGGTGAGCTTGGACTGGTGATCGCCCGAGCGCGGGATGCAGGTCGGGTGGATCTGGGTGTAGCACGGGTTGCCGAAGTAGGCGCCGCGCTTGTGCGCCCGCCAGATCGCCGTCGCGTTGGAGCCCTTGGCGTTGGTCGACAGGTAGAAGACGTTGCCGTACCCGCCGGTGGCCAGGACGACGGCGTCGGCGAAGTGCGTCGAGATCTCCCCGGTGACCAGGTCGCGGGCCACGATGCCGCGGGCCCGGCCGTCGACGACGATCAGGTCGAGCATCTCGGTGCGCGCGTGCTGCTCCACCGTGCCGGCGGCCATCTGCCGCTCCAGCGCCTGGTAGGCGCCGTAGAGCAGCTGCTGGCCCGTCTGGCCGCGGGCGTAGAAGGTGCGCGACACCTGGGCGCCGCCGAAGGAGCGGTTGTCGAGCAGGCCGCCGTACTCGCGGGCGAACGGCACGCCCTGCGCGACGGCCTGGTCGATGATGTTCACGCTGACCTCGGCCAGCCGGTAGGAGTTGCTCTCCCGGGAGCGGAAGTCGCCGCCCTTGACCGTGTCGTAGAACAGCCGGTAGACGCTGTCGCCGTCGTTGCGGTAGTTCTTCGCCGCGTTGATCCCGCCCTGCGCCGCGACGCTGTGCGCCCGGCGCGGGGAGTCCTGGTACCAGAACGACTTGACCTTGTAGCCGGCCTCGCCGAGCGTCGCGGCGGCCGAGCCGCCGGCCAGCCCCGTGCCGACGACGATGACGGTCAGCCGCCGCCGGTTCGCCGGGTTGACCAGCTTGCCGCGGAACTTGCGCTCGTCCCACCGCTGCGAGAGCTCGACGTCGAGGGGTGCCTTGGTGTCGGCGATGGGGTCGCCGACGGTGAACAGGTCGAGAGGCATGGAAACTACAGCTCCGTCTCAGCGCACGGCGCCGATGGCGATGGCCAGCGGCACGACGAGGAAGCCTGCGATCAGCAGGGTCGAGAAGCCGATGGCGAAGACGTTGACCGTCC
>JASLEW010000750.1 GCA_030150965.1 Thermoanaerobaculia bacterium
GGCGTCAACGCCGACGGCACCACCTACGCCGGACCCTACGGCCCCGCGACGCCTTTCGGCGCGCTGCGCATCGGCCCCGGGGTGGCCCCCGGGGCGCTGCTCTACGCGCTGCGCATCTTCGGCTGCTCGGGCAGCACCGGCCTCACCGCGCAGGCGATCGACTGGGCGATCGACCCGAACAACGACGGCGACTTCTCCGATCACCTCGACGTCATCAACATGTCGCTCGGCTCGAACTACGGCGGCATCTCGGACACCTCCGCCATGGCCGCCGAGAACGCCGCGCTCGCCGGCGTGATCGTCGCCGCCGCAGCCGGCAACGCCGGCGACACCTTCTTCATCCACAGCAGCCCCGCCGCCTCGACGCGCGCCATCTCGGTGGCGGCGAGCGCCGACCCGGGCGTGGCCGGGGCGGTGGTCACGGTCAACTCGCCGGCGGCGATCGCCGGCAACTATTCGGCGGCCCCCGACGCCTTCGGCAACGGCGCGCCCAATCCCGCCGGGCAGACCGGCAGCGTGGTGCTGGTGAGCGCCGGCACCGGCGTGGCGAGCCAGGGCTGCAGCGCCCTCGCCAACGCCGCGGCGGTCGCCGGCAACATCGCGCTGGTCGACCGCGGCACCTGCACCTTCCAGACCAAGGCGGCGACGGCGCAGGCGGCGGGCGCCATCGGCGTCATCGTGGTCAACAACGCGGTCGGCGACCCGACCCTGGTGATCATGGGGCCGGACGCCACCCAGCCCCACATCACCATCCCGGCGGTCTTCATCTCGTTCAACGACGGCGCCACCATCAAGGGGCAGCTCGGGGGCGGCGTCAACGCCACGCTGGGCGCGGTCAGCGCCGCCGACAGCATCGCCTCCTTCTCGTCGCGCGGCCCGCGCAACGTCACGCCGCCGATCCGGCTCAAGCCCGACGTCACGGCGCCCGGCCTCAACATCCCCTCGGACCAGAGCGGCATGACCTGCATGACCGGCGGCGGCTGCATCACGCCGACGGCGACCGGCTTCGATGCCGGCGGGCAGGTGCTGACCATCTCCGGCACCTCGATGGCGACGCCGCACGTCGCCGGCTCGGCGGCGCTGCTGCGCCAGCTCCACCCCGACTGGTCGGTCGAGGAGATCAAGGCGCTGCTGATGGAGGGCGCCGTGCACGACGTCACCTTCAGCGCCGGCGGCGCCGGCGGCAAGCTGGGCCTCGGGCGGGTGGGCGCCGGACGCATCGACGACGCGGCCTCGGCGGTCGCGAGCGTCACCGCCTTCGACGACGAGGGGGTGGGCGCGGTGAGCCTCTCCTTCGACCGCGAGGTGGTGGGCACCCTCACCCAGACCAAGACGGTGCGCCTGGTCAACCACGGCACGGCCGATCAGACCTTCACCCTGGGCATCCAGACGGCCGACCCCGCCGCGGGGGTGAGCTTCTCCATGCCCGGCGGCACCAGCGTCACCGTGCCCGCCGGCCAGTCGACGACCTTCGACGTCCAGATGAGCGCCAACGCCTCGCTCATGACCCACGTGCTCGAGCCGACCCTGTCGCCGGTGCAGGCGGCGCCGGCGCCGCTCACCTCGCTCGGCAGCCTCGCCCGCCACTTCCTCAACGAGGCCGGCGGCTACGTCACCTTCAGCCAGCCGAGCGTCCCCGGCAACCCCGGCTCGCCGCTCCAGGTGGTGATGCGGCTGCCGGTCTACGCCGCGGCGCGGCCGACCTCGGCGATGGCCGGCGCCTCGCCGATCGCGACCGGCGGCGCCCCCACCGGCTCGACGGCGATCGCGCTCTCCGGCACCGGGGTCTGCACCGGCACGCTCGGCGCCGGCCCGACCTGCACCGGCAGCTTCCCGACCAACGAGGTGTCGCTGGTGTCGCCGTTCGAGCTGCAGGTGATGCATCCGCAGGACCCGACGATCCCGCCGTACTTCAACATCCAATACGCCGGCGTGGCCTACGACGCCACCCACAACCTGGTGCTGTTCGGCGTCTCGACCTGGGGCCCGTGGGCGACGCCCACCGACGTGGCGTTCAACATCACCGTCAACGGCACCCGCGTGCTGTTCGACCAGGACCCGGGCAACATGGCGGCGTTCCTCTTCGGCACCGCGGGCGCGACCGGCCAGGACACCCCGATCACCGCGATCTTCAACACCACCACCAGCGGCGTCAGCCTGGCCACGTTCCTCAACCGGCTGAGCGCCGCGTCGATCGATTCGCGCCTCTACGACAACAACGTGAAGATCCTCGCCGCCACGCCGGCGCAGCTCGGCATCGCCTCCTCGACCACCCCCTTCACCTGGTCGGTCCAGACCTGCCCGATGTTCGATCCGCTGTGCTTCGGCGGGCCGGTCGATCAGGCGCTGGGGCCGTTCACCTGGGAGTACGCCGCCGCCGGGCAGGGGCTCAACTTCGGCGGCGCCTCGCTGCTCCAGGACCTCAACGGCGGCTCGATCCCGGTGACCTTCAACACCGCCAACCTGACCGCCCACAACTCGCTCGGCGCGCTGCTGCTGCACCACCATAACGGCGCGGGCACGGCGGCGCAGGTCATCCCGGTCCAGGGCACGCAGTCGGCGGACCTCGGGATCGCCAAGTCGATGGCGCCGGCCAACCCGACGCTGGGGCAGAACGTCACCTTCACCCTCACGGTGTCGAACGCCGGACCCGGCGCCGCCACCGGGGTGGTGGTCAACGACCTGCTGCCCACTGGCCTCACCTACGTCAGCGACGACGGCGGCGGCAGCTACGACCCGGCGAGCGGCAACTGGACGGTGCCGGGCACGCTCGCCGTCGCGGCGAGCGCGACGCTGCACGTCGTCGCCACGGTCTCCACCACCAACCCGGTGACCAACACGGCTCAGATCACGGCGTCGAGCCTGCTCGATCCCAATCCCGCCAACAACCGGTCGCAGGTCACGGTGATGGCGGCGCGCTCGGCCGACGTGGCGCTCAGCATGAGCGTGAGCAGCCCGACGGTCGTGGCCGGCGGCGCGGTGACCTACACGCTGACCCTCAAGAACAACGGCGGCGATCCCTCCTACAGCGTCAACGTGCACGAGGCGATCGCCGGCTTCCCCGCGCTCATGCCGACCGGCTCCACCGCCTCGGCCGGCACCTTCGACGCGGCCACCGGCATGTGGAACGTCGCCAGCATGGCCGACGGGGCGAGCGAGACGCTGGCGCTCACCTACACCGCGCCGAACATCGCCGGGCCGCTCACCAACAACGGCACCGCCGGCGCCAGCACGGCCGATCCGGTCAACGCCAACAACTCGGCGAGCGCCACCACCCAGGTGCTGTCGCCGTCGTCGGTCGCCGGCACCAAGACGGTCACCGGCAGCTTCCAGGTGGGCGGGACGGTCACCTACACCATCGTGCTGACCAACAGCGGCACCTCCGCCCAGCAGGACAACCCGGGTAACGAGTTCGACGACACGCTGCCCGCGTCGCTGGTGCTGATCGACGCCTCGGCCACCAGCGGCACGGCCACCGCCGACACCGGCACCAACACGGTGAGCTGGAACGGCACGATCGCGGCCAACGGCGGCACGGTGACCATCACCATCCACGCCGCCATCGCCGACGGCACCGCCGGCACCACGGTCTCCAACCAGGGGACCATCCACTTCGACGCCGACGGCAACGGCACCAACGAGTCCACCGCCGCGACCACCAACGGCAGCGGCGGCGGCGCGACCACCTTCAGCGTCGCCTCCATCGCCGCGGTGCCGACCCTGAGCCCGCTGGGCTTCGCGGCGCTCCTCCTCCTACTCGCCGTCGCCGGCCTGGCCGTGCTGGCGCGGC
>JASLEW010000935.1 GCA_030150965.1 Thermoanaerobaculia bacterium
GGAGCGGCCGGCGGGGGCGAGGCCGGAGCGCGGCGCGCCGGCGGGCGCGCCCCTGGCGAGCCCGCCAAGCCCGCCGGCCGTGCCGGCCCTGCCGGGCCTGCCGATCATCGTCCTCGGCGGCAGCGGCTACGTGGCCGGCGAGGCGCTGCGCCTGCTCGCCGCGCACCCGCGCCTGCGGATCGCCGCGGCGGTGTCGGAGAGCCAGGGCGGCCAGCCGATCGCCGAGGCGTTCCCGCACCTGGCCGGCAGCTACCGCGGGCTGCGCTTCAGCGCCCTCGGCGACCTGGAGCGGCTGATCGCGGAGGAGCGCCCGGCGGCGGCGCTGTGCGCCGTGCCCCACGGCGCCGCGGCGCGGATCGTGGACGGGCTGCTGGCGACCGCCGAGCAGACCGGGGTGCCGCTGCACGTGGTGGACCTGTCGGCGGACTTCCGCTTCGGCGCCGCGGCGGACTACGAGCGGGTCTACGGTCACGCGCACGGCGCGCCGCACCGCCTCGCGGAGTTCCGCTGCGCGCTGCCCGAGCACGCCTGCCTGGCGGCGGCCGAGCCGCAGCCTGCGCCGGCCGGCTCCAGCGCGGCAGCCGCGATGCCGTCGAGCGCTGCCGGCCGCCCCGGCGCGGCCGGCGGCCACGAGGGCGCCGGCCGGGACAAGGGCCACAAGGATGTGCAGGACGTCGGCGACGATGGCTGCCCTGACCACGATGACCGCCACGACCGGCACGGCCGTCAAGGTCGCCACGTGGGCCACCCCGGGTGCTTCCCGACCGCGGTGCTGCTGGCGGCGGTGCCGCTGGTGCGGCTGGGATGGATCGAGCCCGAGGTGCACGTGGTGGCGGTCACCGGCAGCACCGGCGCCGGGCGCACCCCCTCGGCCACCACCCACCACCCGGCGCGGCGCAGCAACCTCTTCGCCTACAGCCCATTCTCCCACCGCCACCAGCCGGAGATGCGGGAGCTGGCGGCGGCGGCGGCGGGGGAGCCGGTGGCCATCCATTTCGTGCCCCAGGCCGGGCCCTTCGCGCGTGGCATCTACGCCACCCTCCAGGCGCGCCTGGCGCGGCCGGTGGCGCCGCGCCAGGAGGCCGACCTGGCGGCGGCGGTGGCCGCCGACCTCGGCCGCTTCTACGCCGCGGCGCCGTTCGTCGACGTGGCCACGGCGCCGCCGCGCCTCCAGGACGTGGTGGGGAGCAACCGCTGCCTCATCGGCATCGCCGCCGCCGGCGACCGCCTGGTGGCCTTTTCCGCCCTCGACAACCTGACCAAGGGAGCCGCCGGCGGCGGCATCCAGTGGCTCAACCGCCTGCTCGGGCTGGACGAGGCCGCGGGCCTCGATCTGCCGGGCATCGGCTGGCTCTGACGCCGGCCGCCGACAGGAGACGCCGACCGCCATGAGCGAGACCGTCAGCACCCTCACGCCCCCCGCCCCGGCGGCCCAGCAGGAGGAGGCCCGCTACCTGTTGCCGGTCTACGCGCAGACGCCGGTCGAGCCGGTCTCCGGACGCGGCGCGGTGCTGCGCACCCGCGACGGCCGGGAGCTGCTCGACTTCTACGGCGGCCACGCGGTGGCGCTGCTCGGCTACGCCCACCCGCGGCTGCTGTCGGCGCTCTCCCGCCAGGCGGAGGAGCTGTTCTTCCAGAGCAACGTGGTGCCGCTGGCGGTGCGCGCGCGGGCGGCGCGGCGGCTGGTGGAGTTCGGGCCGGCCGGCCTCGGCCTGGCCTTCCTGGTCAACAGCGGCGCCGAGGCCAACGAGAACGCGCTGCGCCTGGCGCTGCGCCACACCGGCAGGTCGCACGTCGTGGCGCTCACCGGCTCCTTCCACGGCCGCACCGCGGCGGCGGCGGCGGTCTCCGACGGCGCCGCCGGCAGGTGGTACGGCTTCCCGCGCCCGCCGTTCGACGTCACCTTCGCGCCGCGCG
Source organism: Thermoanaerobaculia bacterium (assembly GCA_030150965.1). Classification (GTDB taxonomy): domain Bacteria; phylum Acidobacteriota; class Thermoanaerobaculia; order Multivoradales; family UBA5704; genus JASLEW01. The sequence goes on from JASLEW010000935.1 coordinate 1,918, forward strand.
GCGACGTGGCGGCGCTGGAGGCGGCGCTGGCGGTGGCGCCGACCGCGGCGCTGATCCTCGAGCCGGTGCAGGGGATGGGCGGCGCGGTGGCGCTGGGCGGCGAGTACCTCCAGGCGGCGCGCGAGCTGACCCGGCGCGCCGGCGCCCTGCTCATCTTCGACGAGGTGCAGTGCGGCATGGGGCGCACCGGCCAGCCGTTCGCCGCCCAGACCTGGGGGGTGACGCCGGACCTGCTGACCACCGCCAAGGGGCTTGCTGGAGGGTTCCCGGCGGGGGCGCTCCTGACCACGCCCGAGATCGCCGCCGGGCTGCGCCACGGCGACCTGGGGAGCACCTTCGGCGGCGGCCCGATGGCCTGCGCGCTGATCGAGGCGGTCATCGGGGTGATCGAGGAGGAGAAGCTCCTGGAGCGGGTGCGGACGCTGTCGCGGCGCATCCGCGAGACCTGCCAGGTGGGGCCGGTCGAGGGCATCCAGGGGGAGGGGTTTCTGCTCGGCCTGCGGGTCACCCGGCCGGCGAAGGAGATCGTCAACGAGCTCCTCGCCCGCGGCATCCTCACCGGCACCAGCGCCGACCCGCGGGTGGTGCGGCTGCTGCCGCCCCTGGTGCTGACCGCCGACCACGTCGCCACCCTGGCCGCGGCGCTCGCGGAGATCCGGCGGTGAGGCGGTTCCTGTCGCTGGCCGACCTGCCGCGCCACGAGGTGGCGGAGCTGGTGACCCTCGCCCGGCGGCTGGCGGCGCGGCCGGAGCCGGCGGCGCTCGCCGGCAGGATCCTCGGCCTGCTGTTCTTCAACCCCTCGCTGCGCACCCTGGCGTCGTTCCAGGCCGGCATGGCGCGGCTCGGCGGCACCTCGTTCGTCATCGCGCCGGGGCAGGGGAGCTGGCTGCTTGAGACGCGCACCGGCGTGGTGATGGACGGCGCCGCCGCCGAGCACGTGCGCGAGGCGATCCCGGTGCTCGCCGGCTACGCCGACGCGCTGGGCATCCGCGCCTTCGCCGGCGGCCAGGACCTGGCGGCCGACCTGGCCGACGAGACCTTCCGGGCGATGGCGGCGGTCTGCCCGGTGCCGCTGGTCAACCTGGAGTCGGCGATCGACCACCCCTGCCAGGCGCTCGGCGACTGGAAGACGCTCGACGACCTGGGCGTGCCGGCGGCGGGCGGGCGCTTCGTGCTGAGCTGGGCCTGGCACCCCAAGGCGCTGCCGCTCGCCGTGCCGGCGGCGGTGGTGCACATGGCTGCAATGCGCGGCATGGAGGTGACGGTGCTGCGCCCCGAGGGCTACGCGCTGCCCGAGCCGGTGATGGAGCGGGCGCGGCGGGCCGCGGCGGCGTCGGGCGGCACGGTGCGCGAGACCGCCGACCGCCGCGCGGCGCTGGCCGGCGCGCACGTCGTCTACGCCAAGTCCTGGGGGTCGCCCGAGCATTACGTGCAGGCGGGGGCCGGCGAGGCCGCCGCCGAGGCGGCGCTGCGGGCGCCGCTGCGCGGCTGGTGCGTGACGGAGGGCTGGTTCGCCGAGGCGGCGCCCGGCTGCCGCTTCATGCACTGCCTGCCCGTGCGGCGCGGCGCGGTGGTGGCCGACGAGGTGCTCGACGGGCCGCGCAGCGTGGTGGTGCCGCAGGCCCACAACCGCATGTGGGTGCAGATGGCGGTGCTGCACCGGCTGCTCGCGGCGGGGGCGGCGGCCGGGGCGGACGCGGCCTCGCCCTCGCCCGCGCCGATCACCTTCACGCGCGGCAACATCGACGCACACATGGGCCTGCGGCTGCAGATCCAGGTGCCCGCGGGCGTCGTGGGCACCGGCCCGAACAACAAGGGCCGCCAGTTGACCGTCAGCGATCTCTGGGACTCGACGACCAACCTGAACACGAACTACGGCGCACAGTTTACCGACTACATCCAGATGAGCGTTTCGGGGGTTTTGGCTAAGCCGGCCAGTGCGCCGGTGCCGCAGTTCTGTCCAAAGAGTCAGTCAGCGGTGGCGTCGACGGCGATGCATGCCCAGACTTTGATGGAGACTAGGAAGCTTGCGGGGC
>JASLEW010000964.1 GCA_030150965.1 Thermoanaerobaculia bacterium
TGGCCCGGCCGGCGCCGCGGCGGAGCCCTCCGGCCGTGGGGCGAAGCCTCTCGGGTGGAGCGTGGCGTGCGGCCTGGCCGCCACCATGGCCCTGGCCGCCACCGGCGCCGTGGCGGCGCTCGGCGACACCCTGTTCCCCGCCGGCTCGCTCAGCCAGGGGCTCGCCCAGGACCTGTCGCCCACCTCCCACGTCCTGCTGCGGCTGCGCACCCTCCATCCGCTGCTCGCGCTGGCGGTCGGCATCTTCCTCTTCTATCTCTGCGAGCGGGTGGCCGCCGCGGCCCCGGAGGCGCGCGGCGCGGCGCGGCGGGTGCGCCTCCTGGTCCTGGCGCAGGGCGCCGTCGGCGTGATCAACATCGGCCTCCTCGCCCCGGTCTGGCTGCAGCTCACCCACCTGCTGATCGCCGATCTCCTGTGGATCGCCCTGGTGCTCATGGGCATCGCGGCCTGGGCCGTCCACCCCGCCGCTCCGCCGGTGCGCCTCCTGGCCGGGGAGGCGCCGGCGCCGCTGCCGAAGTGATCCGGGACGGAGATCCGGCAACGCAGCCGCCGGCCCTCCACGCCCCGGCGACGTGGTGATCGTGGCGAGCGTGGCGATCGCCGCGAGCGTGGCGATCCTCGCGGTCGTGGCGAACGGGGCGAACGCGGCGCCGTCCCCTCGCCCGCGGGCGACCCGGCGAGCTACACTTCCGCCGCCATGCCCAAGCGCCAAGACCTGAAGTCCATCCTCGTGCTCGGCTCGGGGCCGATCGTCATCGGCCAGGCCTGCGAGTTCGACTACTCCGGCACCCAGGCGTGCCGGGCGCTGCGCCGCGAGGGGTACCGGGTGGTGCTGGTCAACTCCAACCCGGCCACCATCATGACCGACCCGGAGCTGTCCGACGCCACCTACGTCGAGCCGCTGGTGCCGGAGGTGGTGGAGAAGATCCTGGAGCGCGAGCGCCCCGACGCGGTGCTGCCGACGGTCGGCGGCCAGACCGGCATCAACCTGGCGATCGCGCTTGCCGAGCGCGGCGCCCTCGACCGGCTGGGCATCGAGATGCTGGGCGCCTCGATCGCCGCCCTGCGTCTGGGCGAGGACCGGCTGCTGTTCAAGCAGGCGATGCAGGAGGTGGGGCTGGAGGTGCCGCGCAGCGGCTACGCCGGCAGCGTCGAGGAGGCGTTGCAGATCGCCGCCGACATCGGCTATCCGCTGATCCTGCGCCCCAGCTTCACCCTCGGCGGCGAGGGGGGCGGCACCGCCTACAACCGCGACGAGCTGGAGGAGGTGGTGGCGGCGGCGCTCCAGGCGAGCCCCGCCGGCCGCGTGCTCATCGAGCAGTCGGTGCTCGGCTGGAAGGAGTTCGAGCTGGAGGTGATGCGCGACACCGCCGACAACGCGATCGTCGTCTGCTCGGTCGAGAACGTCGATGCCATGGGCGTGCACACCGGCGACTCGATCACCGTGGCGCCGCAGCAGACGCTCTCCGACCGCGAGTACCAGGCGATGCGCGACGACGCCTTCAAGGTCATCCGGCGGGTGGGCGTGGCGACCGGCGGCTCCAACATCCAGTTCGCCGTCAACCCGGCGACCGGCGAGCGGGTGGTGATCGAGATGAATCCGCGGGTCTCGCGCAGCTCGGCGCTGGCGTCGAAGGCGACCGGCTTTCCGATCGCCAAGATCGCGGCGCTGCTCGCCGTCGGCTACACCCTCGACGAGATCGCCAACGACATCACCGGCAGGACCCGCGCCGCCTTCGAGCCGACGCTCGACTACACGGTGGTCAAGATCCCGCGCTGGGCGTTCGAGAAGTTCCCCGCCACCTCCACCACCCTGGGCACGGCGATGAAGTCGGTGGGCGAGGTGATGGCGATCGGCGCCACCTTCGGCGAGGCGCTGATGAAGGGCCTGTCGGCGCTGGAGCTGGACGGCAACCTGGCCGACCGCGAGCGCCGCATGGCCGACCCGGTGCGCCTGCGCCAGCGCCTGGCGGTGCCCAACTGGGAGCGGCTGTTCGCGGTCTTCGCCGCGCTGCGCCAGGGGTGGAGCCCCGAGGAGGTGGCGCGGGTGTCGCACATCGACCCCTGGTTCCTGCGCGAGATCGCCGCCATCGTGGAGCTGGAGGCGGAGGTGGCCTGCTGGGACCTGGCCTCCATCCCGGTCCACCTGCTGCGGCGCGCCAAGGCGAGCGGCCTGACCGACGCGCGCCTCGCCTCGCTGCTCGCCGCGGCCGAGGCGGCGGTGGCGGCGGCGCGGACGGTGCGCGGGGTGAAGCGCATCTACCGCCGGGTGGACACCTGCGCCGCCGAGTTCCCGGCCACCACCCCCTACCTCTACTCGACGTTCGGCGATCCCGCCGACGACGAGAGCGAGCCCAGCCGGCGCGAGAAGGTGGTGATCCTGGGGTCGGGGCCCAACCGCATCGGCCAGGGGATCGAGTTCGACTACTGCTGCGTGCACGCGGCGCTGGCGCTGCGCGCCGCCGGCTTCGAGACGGTGATGGTCAACTGCAACCCGGAGACGGTGTCCACCGACTACGACACCTCCGACCGTCTCTACTTCGAGCCGCTCACCCTGGAGCACGTCCTGGCGGTGATCGAGCGCGAGCAGCCGCGCGGCGTCATCGTGCAGCTGGGCGGCCAGACGCCGCTCAAGCTCGCCCGCGGCCTGGCGGCGGCGGGCGCGCCGCTGTGGGGCACGCCGCCCGAGGCGATCGACCTGGCCGAGGACCGGCGGCGGTTCGGCCAGCTGCTGGCCGAGGAGGGGATCCTGCAGCCGGAGAACGGCACCGCCGTCTCGCTGCCCGAGGCGGTCGAGGTGTCGCGCCGCATCGGCTTCCCGGTGCTGGTGCGGCCCAGCTACGTGCTGGGCGGCCGGGCGATGGCGATCTGCTACGACGAGACGACGCTCGAGCGCTACATGCGCGAGGCCGCCGAGGTGTCGCCCGGCCACCCGGTGCTGCTCGACCGCTTCCTGGAGGACGCCTTCGAGGTCGATCTCGACATGATCGCCGACCGCCAGCTGGCGGTGGTGGCCGGCATCCTCCAGCACATCGAGGAGGCCGGCATCCACTCCGGCGACTCGGCGGCGGTGCTGCCGCCCTACAAGATCTCGGCCGCCGACCAGGACGCGATGCGCGAGATCGCCCGCCGGCTGGCGGTGCGCCTCGGCGTGATCGGCCTGATGAACGTGCAGTTCGCCCTCAAGGACGGCCGCATCTACGTCCTGGAGGTGAACCCGCGCGCCTCGCGCACGGTGCCGTTCATCGCCAAGGCGGTGGGGGTGCCGCTGGTCGCCATCGCCTCGCGGGTGATGGGCGGCGAGAGCCTGGCCGACCTCGGCTTCACCGCCGAGCCGCCGGTGCCGGGGGTCTTCGTCAAGGCGCCGGTCTTCCCGTTCCGCCGCTTCCCCGGGGTGGACCCGGTGCTGGGGCCGGAGATGAAGTCGACCGGCGAGGTGATGGGGGCGAGCCACGCCTTCGGCAACGCCTTCGCCAAGGCGTGGCTCGGCGCCGGGCACAAGCTGCCGCTCTCTGGCGCCGCGTTCCTGTCGGTGCACGAC
>JASLEW010000965.1 GCA_030150965.1 Thermoanaerobaculia bacterium
TCTCGCGGCGGGCGAGCGCCGCCGCCGCCACCAGGCGCCCGGCGAGCAGCTTGTTGCGGGCTTCTGTGGGGGCGCGCGCCGCCGGCTGCCGCGCCAGCTCGCGCAGCTCGGCCGCCGCCGCCGCCAGGCCGGCGCCGTCGCGCTCGACGCCGACGCGTTCCCAGAGAATGCGGCGCACCCGGGCGATGAGCGCCGGCTCGTCCGGGGCGCCGGGCGCGGTGCCGGGTTCCACGGCGCCCGGATTGTCCACCGCGTCGCGCGCTCCGGCGCTCCCGGCCCGCACGATGTCCTCGGCCACCCTGGCGCCGAAGACCAGCGCTTCGAGCAGCGAGTTGCTGGCTAGGCGATTGGCGCCGTGGGCGCCGGTGGCGGCCACCTCGCCGCAGGCCCAGAGGCCCGGCAGCGAGGTGCGGCCGCTCGCGTCCACCGCCACGCCGCCCATGTGGTAGTGGGCGGCCGGCACCACCGGCATCGGCTCGCTCCGCGGGTCGATGCCGTGCTCGCGGCAGAGGGCGAAGACGGTCGGGAAGCGCTCGGGGAACCGCTCCCCCACCGCCTGCCGGGCGTCCAGGAAGACCCGCCGCCCCTCCTCCAGGCGATGCCAGATCGCCCGTGCCACCACGTCGCGCGGCGCCAGCTCGCGGTCGGGGTGCACGCCGGTCATGAAGCGCTCGCCGCGGTCGTCGATCAGCACCGCGCCCTCGCCGCGCAGCGCCTCGGTGAGGAGGGGCAATGGCGCGCCGCCACCCGGATCAGCGCCGGCGCCGGCATCGCCCCCGGACCCGGCGGCATCGCGGCGGGACCCGGCGGCATCGCAGGGAGACCCGGCGGCATCGCAGCGGGGCCCTGCGACATCGCAGGGGGGCCCGGCGGCATCGCAGGGGAGCCCGGCGGCATCGCAGCGGGGCAAGGCGGCATCGCAGCGGGGCAAGGCGGCATCGCGGCCGGTCTCGCCGGTCTTGCCGGCCTCGCCGCCGGCCGCGGCAGGAGCCGGGCGCGCCACCGCCAGCGCCGTGGGATGGAACTGCACGAACTCCAGGTCCACCAGGCGGGCGCCCGCCCTGGCCGCCATCGCCAGGCCGTCCGCCGTGGCCTCGCGCGGGTTGGTGGTGTAGAGGAAGAGCTGTCCCAGGCCGCCGGTGGCGAGCACCACCGCCGGCGCGCGGCAGCTCACCTGCCGGCCGTCGCGGTGGCGCGCCGTCACGCCGGCGACCGCGCCCCGCTCCACGATCAGGTCGAGCGCGAAGACCTCGTCCATCACCGTGATGGAGGGATCCCGGCGCACCGCCTCCACCAGGGTGCGCACCACCTCGGCGCCGGTGGCGTCGCCGTGCGCGTGCAGGATGCGGCGGCGGCTGTGCGCCGCCTCGCGGCCCAGCGCCAGGTGGCCGCCGGCATCGCGGTCGAACCGTGCGCCCATCGCCAGCAGCGACCGGATGCGCGCCGGGCCCTCGCCGGTGAGCAGCCGCACGATGCCGGCGTCGTTGAGCCCGGCGCCCGCGGCCAGGGTGTCGGCGGCGTGCAGCGCCGGGTTGTCGTCGTCGCCCAGCGCCGAGGCGACGCCGCCCTGCGCCCAGACGCTGGCACCGCCGCCGCCGTGCGCGTCGAGCCGCGTCTTGGTCAGCAAGATCACCCGCCGCGGCACACAGCCCAGGGCGGCGGACAGCCCGGCCGCGCCGGCCCCGATCACCAGGACGTCGCCGTCCATCCGGGCGTCCAGCCGCGGCCCGCTCACCCTGCGCCCCCCTCGCGCCTCCCGACCGCCAGCATCCGGTCGAGCGCCAGGCGGGCGCGCGCCGCGACCGCCGGCTCGATCTCGACGCGGTGCTCCAGGGTCTCCAGCGCACGCAGGATCTTGGGCAGGGTGATCCGCTTCATGTGCGGGCAGAGCGCGCACGGGCGGATGAACTCGACGTCCGGGTGCTCGACCGCCACGTTGTCGCTCATCGAGCACTCGGTGATCAGCACCACGCGCCGCGGATGGGTGCGGCCGACGTGGCCGATCATCGCCGCCGTGGAGCCCACGAAGTCGGCCTCCGCCAGCACCTCGGGCGGGCACTCGGGATGGGCCAGGACCTGGATGCCGGCGTGGCCGGCGCGGAAGGCGCGGAGGTCCTCGGCGGTGAAGCGCTCGTGCACCTCGCAGTGGCCGCGCCAGAGGATCACCTCCACCGCCGTGTGCTCGGCCACGTAGCGGCCCAGGTACTCGTCGGGCAGGAAGATCACCCGCGGCACGCCCAGCGACTCGACCACCGCCACGGCGTTGGCCGAGGTGCAGCAGATGTCGGACTCGGCCTTCACCTCGGCCGAGGTGTTCACGTAGGTGACCACCGGCACGCCGGGGTACCGCTCGCGCAGCAGGCGGATGTCGGCGGCGGTGATCGAGCTGGCGAGCGAGCAGCCGGCGCGCCGGTCCGGGATCAGCACCGTCTTCTCCGGCGATAGGATCCTGGCCGTCTCGGCCATGAAGTGGACGCCCGCCAGCACGATCACCTCGGCCGGCGTGCGGGCGCCGAACTGCGCCAGCGCCAGCGAATCGCCGGTGAAGTCGGCGACCCCGTGGTAGATCTCCGGCGTCTGGTAGTTGTGGGCCAGCACCACGGCGTTGCGGCGCCGCTTCCACTCGGCGATGGCGGCGACGTAGGGGGCATGCAGCGGCCATTCGACCGCCGGGATGACGCTCCGCACCCGCTCCGCCACCGCCGCCGTGGCGCGCGCCACCTCCGGCGTGTAGGGAAGGGTCGAGGTACCAGGCAAGGCTTCCTGTAAGCTCATTCCCTGCCTCCTATACTCAAGTTGAGCATATCCGACGCCCGCGAACCGCCATACCACCCACGCCCCTTATACTAGGGATGAGCATAAAGCTTGTCAAGCATGTGACAGCGGGGCAGCGGGCTCGGCCATCCACGCCGCCAGGCGCCGGCCGGCGCGACGGTCAGGACGCGGATCTGGAGGCGGGGGCCGATCTGGGCCTGCGCGTCCGGGCGGATGCACGGAAGACCCTTGCCGCGGCATCCGGCACCGCGATCGGGACGAAGAGCTTGGCAGGGAACAGATAGTCGTCGTCGGTATCATCGACGACTCGTACCATGGCGTGCTGCTCTGCCACGGGATCGCTGATGGTGCGGTAGACCTTGCGCGGCTCCAGGGACGCGACAAAGCCGCGATTGTCGACGCAGAGGACGAAGCGGTCGTTATTCATCGGGCGACTCCAGCAGGCGCTTGATCTTCATCTCCCTTCGGCCCACGCCATGGGCCTCGTACCAGTGTACCTCGGCGAGCATGGCGACCCCATCCGGGAGCCGCACCCTTGCAACACCTTTAAGCTTGCGCCAGCTCCCAGGCCCGTAGCGCTTCCGCAGCAATCTACGGACCTTGAGCGAGATGCCGGCCGCAATGACCTCGACGCCGGTGATGTCGCCCAGGATGGTGGGCTGCATCGGGTCAGCCGGCGCGGCGGGTGCCGGGGAGGCCGACGCCCGGGGCGGGGCGCTCGCGCAACACCTCGCGGCGGAAGACGAAGAGCTCGGCGGGACGGCCGCCGGTCGGCGGGTGCTGCCGGCCGGTGCCCTCGACCAGGCCGGCGTTCTCCACCAGGCGGCGGAAGTTCTGCTTGTGCAGGCGGACGCCGGCCAGCGCCTCGACCACCCGCTGCAGCTGCAGGAGGGTGAAGGTCGGCGGCAGCAGCTCGAACACCACCGGCCGGTACTTGAGCTTGCCGCGCAGCCGGCCGAGGGCGGTGGCGACGATGCGGCGGTGATCGAACGCCATCGGGCGCCCCGGCAGCACCGGCCGGCCGCCGGCCGCGTCCGGATCGGCGGGCGGCTCGCCGCGCGCCGCGGCGTCGC
>JASLEW010000966.1 GCA_030150965.1 Thermoanaerobaculia bacterium
CAGGCGCGACAGCAGCTGCGTGGCGAGCAGGGAGTGGCCGCCGAGCTCGAAGAAGTGGGCGCCCGCGCCCACCGGCCCCTCCAGCCTCAGCACCTCGGCGAACAGCCCCGCCACCAGCTCCTCCACCGGCGTCCGCGGCAGCGCCGGCTCCGGTGACGGCGCCGACGCCGGCGCGGTCAGCGCGGACTGCGCGGTCAGCAGCAGTGCCCGCCGGTCCACCTTCCCCTGCGCCGTCAGCGGCAGCGCCGGCAGCATCACCACCTGCGCCGGCACCAGCGCCGCGGGCAGCCGCCGCCGCGCCCAGGCCGTCACCTCCGCCGCCCCAAGCTCAGCCGCCACGCAGGCCACCAGCCGGTCGCCCGCTCCCCCTCCCGCGAGCACCACCGCCGCGCCCCTCACCCCCGGCAGCTCCGAGAGCACCGCCTCGATCTCTCCCAGCTCGATCCGCACACCCCGCAGCTTGACCTGGCGGTCGAGACGCCCCAGGAACTCCAGCGTCCCGTCCGCCAGCGCCCGCACGCGGTCGCCGGTGCGGTACAGGCGCCCGCCCCGGGCGCCGCTCAGCCCGTCGGGCACGAAGCGCTCCGCCGTCTCCGCCGGCCGGCCGAGGTAGCCGCGCGACACCCCCGCTCCCCCCACCACCAGCTCCCCGGGGCTACCCACCGCCGCCAGACCCTGACCGCCGCCGCCCGGCCCGGTCTCCACCACGTAGGTCCGCACCCGCGGCAGCGGCCGCCCCAGGCTCATCCGCTCGCCCGCGATCCGGCTGAGCGTGCTGTCCACCGTGCACTCCGTCGGACCGTAGAGGTTGAAGCTGGCGGTCCCCGGAGCCGCCGCCAGCGTCCGCCAGGTCGCCGCGCCCAGCGCCTCGCCCCCCACCAGCAGCCAGCGCGGCGCAAGCTCCGGCGGCTCCAGCAGGCCCGCCGCCAACCACGCCTCCACCTGCGCCGGCGATCCGTCGAGCATCTCCACACCCTCGCGCCGCTGCAACGCCACCAGCGCCTCGCCGCTCGTACGCGCCTCCTCCGGCACCACCACCAGGTGGTGGCCCGACAGGCCGTGCAGCACCTGCTCGAGCCCGGCGTCGAAGATCCACGACGACGCCACGCCGATCCGCAGGACCGCCCCCGCGCCCGCGCCGCCGTAGGTGGCCTGCCGCACCGCCGCCATCGCATGCAGCATCGCCGCGTGCGGCACCAGCGTCCCCTTCGGCCGCCCGCCGGTGCCCGAGGTGTAGAGCACGTAGGCCAGGTGCTCGCCGCCGGCGGGCAGCCGCCGCTCGCCGCGCTCCCGGTGCTCCCCGGCCGCCGGCGCCCCGCCGGGCTCCATGCCGGTCCCCACGCCGGGCTCCAAAGCCCCCGCCGGCCCGCCGCGCTCCGGCGGCGCGGAGACCTCCCCCTCCTCCGGCCCTCCCTCCACGCAGAGCACCGGCACCGGTGGGCCTGGCGATGCTGCAAGCGTGGGAAGCGGGGGCAGCGGGGTCAACGCGGGCAACGTGGGCAGCGCGGGCAGCAGCTCCCGGCGGGTCAGCGCCAGGCGCGCTCCCGAGTCGGCGAGCACCAGCGCCAGCCGCTCCGCCGGCAGCCCCGGGTCCAGCGGCAAAACCGCGCCGCCGGCCTGCCACACCCCGAGGAGGGCCACGGCGATGGACTCCGTGCGGTCGAGGAGCACCGCCACCGTCTCCTCGGGACCCACGCCGCGCCGCACCAGTCGCGCCGCCAAGCCCGCCGCGGCCCGCGCCAGACCGCCGTAGCTGAGCGACACGCCCCCCGCGGTCACCGCCACCGCCTCCGGCCGCCGGCGCACCGCCGCGGCGAACGGCGCGAACGCCACGAAAGGCACGCCCGGCGCGCGCCGCTCGCCGCGCCCAGCCGCTGCTATCCCGGCACCGCGCTCTGCCACCGCCAGCCCGGCACCGTCGAGCGGCGCCGCGGTGTCGTTCCATTCGACCGCCACCTGGTGGCGCTCGGCGGGCGACAGCAGCGAGAGCTCCGCCAGCGGCGTCTCCGGCCGCGCCGCGGCGTCCGCCAGCAGCCGGCCGAGCCGCGCCAGGAGGCGCGTTGCCGTGGCGCCGTCGAACAGCGCCCGGTTGTAGACCAGGGCCGCCGCCAGCCGCTCGCCACGCTCCGCCACCTCCAGGTCGAGATCGGACTTGAGGCCGATCCCTTCCGCCGGCGCCACCTCGTCGAACGGCACGAAGCGCACGCCGCCGGCGGCGGGCGGCTCGGCCCGCGGCGCCGTCCGCGCGGTGAACATCACCTGGAAGAGCGGCGTGTGCGCCAGGCTGCGCTCGGGTTGCAGCTCCTCGACCAGCTTCTCGAACGGCAGCTCCTGATGCGCGTAGGCGCCCAGGCAGGTCTCGCGGCAGCGGTGCAGCAGCTCGCGGAAGCCGGGCTCGCCGGTCAGGTCCGCGGTCATCACCAGGGAGTTGACGAAGCACCCGATCAGCGGCTCGGTCTCGATGCGCGTCCGCCCGGCGATCGGCGTTCCCACCGCCAGCCGCTCGCCGCCGCCCAACCGTCCGAGCAGCGCCTGCCAGGACGCGAGCAGCACCATGTAGAGCGTAGCCCCCTCCCGGTGGGCCAGCGACCGCAGCGCCGCGGCCAGCTCCGCCGGCAGCTCGGCGAGCGTCAGCGCGCCGCGCGCCGCGCCGGCCCCCGGCTCTCCCGGCCCCCGCTGCCCTCGCTGCCCTCGCGGCCGGTCGAGCGGCAGCGCCAGCACCGGCGGCACCCCGGCCAGCCGTTCGCGCCACCAGGCGACCTCGCCCGCCAGCACCTCGCCCGCGAGCCACTGCCGCTGCCAGACCGCGTAATCGGCGTACTGCACCGGCAGCGGCGGCAGGCCCACCGGCGGCGCTGCCAGCGGGGGCTCCTGGCCCGGCGCGGCATGCCGCTCGGGCCGGCGGGCCTCTTGGAGAGCATCCTCCCGGCGGCGCGCCAGCGCCGCATAGAGGCCGGCGGTCTCGGCCACCAGCAGCTCCATCGACCAGCCGTCGGCGGCGATGTGATGCACCGCGAGCAGCAGCCCCCATTCCTCCGGCGCCAACCGCAGCAGGGAGGCGCGCAGCAGCGGGCCGCGCGCCAGGTCGAACGGCCGCCGCCCCTCGGCGCTCCCCAGCCGCCGCGCTTCCGTCTCGCGCCGGCCCGCGGGCAGGGCGCGGAGGTCGATCTGCGGCAGGGCGACGGGACCGGGCGGGCCGATCACCTGGAAGGGGCGGCCCGCGGCGGCGGCGAAGCGGGTGCGCAGCGCCTCGTGCCGCGCCGTCACCCCCGCCAGGCTCGCCGCCAGCGCCGCCGGCGCCAGCGGGCCGGAGGCGTGCAGCGGCAGGAGGATGTTGTAGGTCGCCTCTCCCGGCGTCAGCTGGTCGAGGAACCAGAGCCGTTCCTGGGCGAACGACAGCGGCAGCGGCGCGGCGCGGCCGACGGGCACGAGCGGCGGTGGGTCAAGGCTCGCGCCGGCCTGGCGCGCCCGCTCAAGCTCCCGCGCCAGGCCCGCCACCGTCGGCTGCTCGAACACCACCCGCACCGGCAGCTCGACCCGGCAGGCGGCGGCCAGCCGCGACGCCAGCTGCGTGGCGAGCAGCGAATGGCCGCCGAGATCGAAGAAGCTGTCGTGCGCCGAGATCCGCCCGCGCCGCAGCAGGCCGCCGAGGGTCTCCGCCACCAGCTCCTCGTAGAGGCCGCGCGGCGCCACGAAGTCCGCCGCCGGCGCCTCCAGGCCCGCCAATCCCGCCGCCGCCCCTCCGAGCACCGTGCCGCGCGCCGCCAGCGCCCGCCGGTCCACCTTGCCGGTCGCGGTCAGCGGCAAGCCCGGGAGCGCCACCACCCGCGACGGCACCATGTAGGCCGGCAGGCGGGCCGCCAGGTGGCGCCGCAGCTCGCCGTCCAGCCGCGAGGGGGACAGGAGAGGCAGTTCCATGGTGGCCGGCGCCGCCGCCGGCGTCATCCCGGAGGGAGACGGCCCGCCGCCCGGCACCGCCCCGCTGGCCGGCGGCGTCGCGAAGTCCGTCGCCGCCCCACTCTCCGGCGCCATCGCGAAGTCCGCCGCCGCGCCGGCCGGAGGCGCCGGGACCACGTAGGCCACCAGCCGGTGCTCGCCCGCCTCCTCGCCCGCCAGCCGCTCGGCCACCGCCACCGCCTGCGCCACCGCCGGGTGCTCGCCCA
>JASLEW010000967.1 GCA_030150965.1 Thermoanaerobaculia bacterium
TGCTCAGCCTGGCCGCGCTCACCGTCGCGCCGCGGCCCGCCGGCGCGCGCCAGGCGTCCGGCGGCGCGGTGGCTCCTCCCACCGCCGCTCCTTCCCCGACCGCTGCCGGCACCGCCGCTTCGAGCCCGGCGCCCTCCCCCGCTGCGGGAGCTCCGGCGCCGGCCGATCCGGGGACGACGGCGAGCTCCTCGGGGTCGCCGGGCGCCTCCTCTAAGAAGGGCAAGAAGGGCGCCGCTCCCGCCAAGCCGGCGCCGGCGCCGAAGCCGCCGCCGCCGCCCGAGAAGCCGCCGGTGCGCAACAAGGCGCTCGACCAGCTCAAGCCGCTCGTCGGCACCTGGGCCTGCACCGGCCGGACCTTCGGGCCGGGGCCCGAGCACGCGACCAGCGCCACCCTGGCCTTCGCCTGGCAGCTGGACGGCTTCTGGCTGGAGATGCGCTACGAGGAGCCGCGGGGCGTCGCCACCATGCCGGTGCCGGTCAGCGCCATCGGCCATTGGGGCTTCGACGCCCTGCAGCAGGGGCTGGTGACCAGCGAGGTGGACAACCTCAGCGGCGATGCCACCGCCGCCGCGACCACCCCCGGCTGGCAGGCCGACAAGCTGGTGCTCCAGGGCACCGCCCACCGCTACGGCGTGCAGTTCGAGGCCCGCGACACCTGGGGGCTGCAGGGCGAGACCCAGCTCACCCACCTCCTGGAAGCCTCGGTGAACGGCAACTGGGTGAAGCTCCACCAGGACACCTGCAACCGCCAGCCGGCGAGCGCTCCCACCGCCGGCAGGTAGGGCCATGGCGGCCTCCGTGCCCCCCGCACCCTCGGTGCCCCTCCCCGCCGCCACGGCCCCCGCTCCGAGGCCCGCGGGGGCGGCCGATGCGCCCGCTGCGCCCGAGGCGCTCGCTCCGACCGCTGCGCCCGATGCGCTCACTCCGACCGTCCCTGCCGATCCGGGCCGGCGCCTGGCCCTGCTGCTGCTCCTCGCCCTCAGCCTGCTGACGCTCGCCGCCTACCTGCCGGCGCTGCGCAACGGCTTCGTCAACTACGACGACCCGCAGTACGTGCTGGCGAGCCCGCAGGTGCGGCAGGGGTGGACCGCGGCGGGCCTGCGCTGGGCCCTGGGCGCCCAGGTCGCCGCCAACTGGCACCCGCTGACCCTCGCCTCGCACATGCTCGACGTCGAGCTCTTCGGCCTCAACCCCAAGGGCCATCACCTCACCAGCGTGATGCTGCACCTGGCCTCGGTGCTGGCGCTGTTCGCGGTGCTGCGGCGGATGACCGGCGCCGCCTGGCGCAGCGCCGCGGTGGCCGCCCTGTTCGCCGTCCATCCGACGCACGTCGAGTCGGTGGCCTGGATCGCCGAGCGCAAGGACGTGCTCTGCGGCCTCTTCTGGATGGCGGCCCTGGCGGCCTGGCTGCGCTACGTCCGGGCGCCCTCGGCCGGCCGCTATCTGCTGACCGCCGCGGCCCTCGCCGCCAGCCTGATGGCCAAGCCGATGGCGGTGAGCTTCCCCGCCGTCCTGCTGCTGCTCGACGTCTGGCCGCTCGGGCGCTGGCCGGCCGGCCCGCTCGGCATTGTCGGAGCGTCCGGAGCGCTCGGCGCCAGGCCGCGGGCCCGGGAGCGGTGGCGGCTGGTGACGGAGAAGCTCCCCCTCGCCGCCCTCGCGGCCGCCGCGGCCGGGGTCGCGCTGCACACCCAGGCGGCGCCGCTGACCTCCGGCGCCGGCGCCTCCCTCGGGCTGCGCTGTGCCAATGCCCTGGCCTCCTGCGTGGCATACCTCGGCAAGACCCTGGATCCGCGGCACCTGGCGGTGTTCTATCCCTTCGTGGTGGTGCCCGCCGGCAGGGCCGCCGCCGCCGCGCTCCTGCTCCTGGCGATCACCGCCATGTCGCTTCTTGCCGTGCGCCGCGCTCCATACCTGTTGGTCGGCTGGCTCTGGTACCTGGTGACCCTGGTGCCGGTCATCGGAGTCCTCCAGGTCGGCTACCAGGGGATGGCCGACCGCTATACGTACCTGCCGTCGATCGGCCTCTACCTGGCCGCGGTCTGGGGCGTCGCCGACCTCGCCACGCGCCGGCAGCCGTTGGCGGCCTGGCCGCGCCGCCGCCAGGCGGCCGCGGCGGCGGCCGGGTTGGCGCTCCTGGCGATGCTGACCGGGATGACCCGGCGGCAGGTCGGCACCTGGCACGACACGCTGACCCTGTTCCGCCATGCGCTGAGCGTGCAGGACAGCTACCTGGCCGAGACCAACGTCGCCGAGGAGCTGCGCGCCCGCGGCCGTCCCGGCGATCAGGCGGAGGCCCTGGCGCATTACCGAGCCGCCCTCGCCCTGGCGCCCCGCAACCCGCGCGCCCACGCCGCGCTCGGCAACGCCCTGCGCGCCTGGGGCCATCCGGCCGCGGCGCTCGCGCCGCTGCGCGACGCCCTCGCCCTGGACCCCGCCGACGAGCAGGCCCGCCTCACCCTGGCGATGGCGCTCGACGACCTCGGGCAGCCCGCCGGCGCGATCGCCGAGCTGCACCGCGTCCTCGCCTTCCATCCCCAGTCGGCCGGCGCCCGCGCCGGGCTGGCCGCCCTCGAACGCCGGCCGGCCAGGTAGCGGGGCCCCGTCCGCGTCCCCCGGCCTCCGCCGGAGACCTGGAGGGCACGGAGGCGAGAGCTCGCGGCTCGCGCCTCTTGGCAGGACCGGCGCGGGAGCCGACGGCGCCGGCGCCGGCCAGCCGCCTGCGGTGGCCCTGGCGCCGGGCAAGCGGCTCTGCCGCCGGTATACTCCCGCCATGAGCCAGACCGTGAGCCAGACCCCCGATCCGCGGTATCCCATCGGACGCTTCAGCCGTCCCGCCAGCCTCGACGCGGGCGAGCGCCAGGCGGTCATCGCCGAGCTCGCCGGCCAGCCCGCGCGGCTGCGCGCCGCCGTCGCCGGCCTCACCGAGCAGCAGCTCGACACCCCCTACCGCGACGGCGGCTGGACCGTCCGCCAGGTGGTGCATCACGTGCCGGACAGCCACCTCAACGCCTACATCCGCTGCAAGCTCGCGCTCACCAAGGACGAGCCGACCATCCAGCCCTACGACGAGGACCGCTGGGCCAACCTGGGCGAGGCCAGGACGGCGCCGGTCGAGGTGTCGCTGGCGCTGCTCGACACCCTGCACCAGCGCTGGGTGCTGGCGCTGCGCGCCCTCGCGCCGGCCGACTGGGGCCGGGCCCTGGTCCATCCGGAGACCGGGCGGCAGACGATCGAGCAGGTGGCGGCGCTGTACGGCTGGCACGGCCGGCACCACATCGCTCACATCACCGCGCTGCGCGAGCGCCAGGGCTGGAGGTAGCGGACGGGGAGCGAGAGTTGCGCCGGCACGGCGGGAAATGCCAAGATCCCGGTTGAACGACCGTCCCCGCACCACAAGGAGAAACCGATGAAGAAGAGCGTTTTGGCAGGTGTGTGCGTACTGTTGCTGGTCGTCGCCGGAGCGGTGTTCGCCCAGCCGCCGGCGCGGAACGTGAACCCCCATCGTCATCCTCACATCGCCGCGGCGCAGCGTCTGGCGCACCAGGCGTGGGAGAAGGTCAGCGAAGCGCAGAGGGCGAACGAGTGGGACCTCGGCGGCCACGCGCAGAAGGCCAAGGAGCTCCTCGACCAGGTCAACAACGAGCTGAAGATGGCAGCCGAGGCCTCCAACGAGAACCATTGATCGGACGGCTTGACCGGACCGCGCCGAGCGCGCTGCCGCGCCTTGGTCGAGCGGCAGCAATCCGCGGCCGGCGGTTTTCCAGGCCCGGGCGGGCCGTTTCCCCCGCCCGGGCCTTTGTATATCGCTGAAACTCGGCCCGCGGACCGTTCGGCAGTGCCCCCGTCATGACCTCGGCCCCGCACGGCCCCCCCGGCACGGCCGGCACCCCCGACCCTCCCGGCACGCCCGGCACCTCCGGCACCCCCGGCCGCGGCACCGCGCGGCTCTCCGCCCGGGTGTGGGAGGCGCTGGCCTGCCCCCACTGCGGTGCGCCGCTCCAGCGCACGCCTCCGGCAACGGTGGATCTGCCGCGCTGCGCCCGCTGCAACCTCGATTTCCCGCCCGCACCGTCCGGGCAGATCGACCTGCGCCTGCGTCATCCGGAGCGGCGCCAGCTCGACCTGGTCCTTGAAGCGCCGCCGGACGCCTCGCCGGTCGCCATCGGGCCGCTGCCGCCCAACCCGGCGCCGGAGGTCGATGTGACCCGGGTGCAGGGACCCTGCCACCTGCCGATGGACCTGCGCAGCTGGATCCCGCGCGGCGGCGCCGGAGCCAGGGATGGCCCGGAGGCGAGCGCTGCCGGAGCCGATGGGCGCCAGGAAGCCGGCCAGGAGCGAGCCATCGGCGGCTCCCTCCGCGAGCTGGCGCTCGACCTCGGCTGCGGCGCCCAGGTGCACCAGGAGGTCTGCGAGCTGGCCGGTTTCGAGTACGTGGGCCTCGACTACGCGTCGCCGGAGGCGATGATCCTGGGCGACGCTCAGGCGCTCCCCTTCCGCGACGGCGCCTTCGGCCTGGTGCTGACCGTCGCGGTGCTGGAGCATGTGCCCTTTCCCCTGCTGATGATGCGCGAGGCGCACCGCGTGCTGCGGCCCGGCGGCAGGCTCGTCGGTACCGTCGCCTTCCTCGAGCCGTTCCACCAGAACAGCTACCACCACCACACCCACCTGGGCACCCTGCACGCGCTGCGCTACGCCGGCTTCCAGGTCCAGCACGTCGCGCCGAGCGGCGGCTGGAGCGGCCTCCTGGCGCAGGCCCACATGGGACTCTTCCCCGGCTCGCCGCGCTGGCTCGCGCGTCTCCTGGTGCTGCCGCTCCTCGCCCTCCACCGTCTCTGGTGGCAGGCCGGCCGGCTGGCCGAACCCGGCGCCACCGAGGCCAGGCGGCAGCTCAAGAACTCCGGGGCGATCCTCTTCCTGGCCACCAGGACATAGAGCGAAGGGCGGACGGGAGGGGCGTCCCCCCCTCCCTCCAGCCGCCGGGCCGCGAGGCCCGGCAGCTGCAGGAAACCCCGGCCTGGTGCTTCCTGACGGCTTCAGTGTCCCGCGGCGGCCGCCGCCGCCGCGGGCGCCGGCTTCAGGTGCTTGTCGTACCAGGCGAGGTAGCGCTCGTAGCGGTCCTTGACGAAGCTCGGGCGGCTGATGCGGTGCGGCTGGCCCGGGTAGAGGACCAGCTCGGTGTCGCGGCCCAGCCGGCGCAACGCCTGGTAGAGCTGCTCGGAGTTGAGCGCCGGCACGTTGGCGTCGTCGGTGCCGCAGAGGAGCAGCGTCGGGGTGGTGATCTTCTCCACCTGGAACCAGGGGGAGAGCGCGAGCCACCGCTCGACGTTGCGCCACGGCAGGCCGAGCTCGGTCTCCCAGGCGTACTGGTAGTGATCGGTCCCGTAGTCGGCGAGGAAGTTGGTCTCGCTGGCGCCCGAGATCGCCGCCTTGAAACGTCCGGTCTTGGTGATGACGTAGTCGGTGAGGATGCCGCCGTAGCTCCAGCCGCCCACGCCCAGGCGCTCGGGGTCGGCCATCCCCAGCGCCACCGCCAGGTCCACCGCCGCCATCACGTCGGCGAAGTCCTTGTTGCCCCAGTCGGCCCACAGGGCGCGGGCGAAGTCGCGGCCGTAGCCGGTCGAGCCGCGCGGGTTGGCGGAGATCACCAGGTAGCCGTGGGCGGCGAGCAGCTGCCACTCGAAGCGGAAGGAGGTGTCGTACTGCGAGGTGGGGCCGCCGTGGATGCGCAGCACGGCGGGCAGCTGCGCCCCGGGCGGCGCGTCGGGGGGATGCACCAGGAAGACGTCCACCGGCGTGCCGTCGGCGCTGCGCGCCTGGCGCCGCTCGACCGGGGCCAGGCGCAGGCCGCGCAGCAGCTCGTCGTTGGTGGCGGTGAGGCGCCGCAGCTCCCCACGGGGGGTGAGCGCCGACACCTCGGGGGGCCGCTCCGGCACGCTCTCCAGCACCACGACGTCGCCGTGGGCGTCGAGGTCGAAGGCGTCGATCGTCCGCTCGCCGCCGGCGAGGCGCTCGACCGCGCCGCCGGCCAGCGGCACCCGTGCCAGGTGCCGGTTGCCTCCCTCCTCGACCAGGAAGAGGACCGCCCTGCCGTCGGGCGAGAAGCGCGGGGCCGCGACGTTCCTGTCGAGCGCCGCGGTCAGCGCCCGCGGCCCGCCGCTCATGCCGGGCAGGGCCGGCGCCACCGCGATGTGGCTGGTGCCGTACCAGAAGTCCTTGGGGTCGCCGCCCTCGACGTAGGCGATCCATCTGCCGTCGGGGCTCCACGCCGGCGACTCGTCGCTGGTCGGCGCCGAGGTGACCGCCCGCGGGGCGAAGCCCGGCGCCGCCGGCACCACGAAGATGTCGCTGTTCTCGTTGGCGTCCGGGTCGGCCGTGCGGTTGCTGGTGAAGGCCAGCCAGGCGCCGTCCGGCGACCAGGCCGGGTCGCGGTCGTCGTAGGGGCCCGTGGTCACCTGCGCGGCGGAGCGCGCCGCGCGGTCGAAGACATAGAGGTGGTCGCGCAGGCCGCTCAGGTAGCCCTCGCCGTCACGCTTGAACTGCAGGCGGTCGATGACGATCGGCCGCGGCGACGACGGCTCGCAGCGGGGCTCCTCGGCGTCGGCCTTGGGCGGCGCCGGCGCGGCCCCCGCCGCCGGGACCGCCGGGGCCGCCGCGGTCGCACCGCTCGCAGTCGAAGGCTCGGGGTCGCCCACCACCAGCGCCAGGCGCCGGCTGTCCGGCGACCAGGCAAGGTCCTTGACGTCCGCCTTGAAATCGGTGAGGCGCTGGGCCTCGCCGCCCTGGCGGTCGAGCAACCACACCTGGCTATGGCAACCCTCGCGCCCGGAGAGGAACGCCAGGTAGCGGCCGTCCGGGCTCCAGCGCGGCGACTGGGACGACTTCTCGCCGGCCGTCAGCCGGATCGGCTGCGCGGCGCCGCCCGCCGCGCCCGCCCCTCCGGCCCCTGCGAAAACGCCGCCAGCGCCCATCCCCGCGGAAACACCGGGAGCCGTGGCGCCGAAGGGCACCATGAAGAGATCGGTCACCGCGCGGTCCTTGGCGAGATCGGTCCTCTCGACCGTGTAGGCCACCCAGCGCCCCTCGGGGCTGAGG
>JASLEW010000056.1 GCA_030150965.1 Thermoanaerobaculia bacterium
GCTGCCGCGCCGGCGGAGCGCCGCCGAGCTGCTGCTCGGCGCGGCCCGGGCCCTGGCCGCCGACCGCCTGGAGGGTGCCCGCGAGGCGGTGGACGAGGCGCTGGCGGCCGATCCTTCCGAACCGGCCGCGCACGTCCTCGACGGCTTCCTCCACGACCTGGCCGGCCGCGCCGAGGAGGCCGCCGCCTCCTACCGGGCGGCGCTCTACCTGGACCCCGCCCTGTTCCAGCCTCGCCTCCTGCTCGCCGACTGCCTGCGGCGCCTGGGCCGCCGCGACCGTGCCGGCCACGAGTTCCGCGAGGTCCTGGCGGCTCTCGAAGCCGGCCGCGAGCGCCCGCTCGCCATCTTCGAGGAGCTGCCGCTGCCCGACCGTGGGCGCGCCCTGCGCCGCTGCCGCGAGGCTCTGGCGGGCGGCTGGTAGGAAGCGCTCCAGGGCGGCGGAGCGAGAGAGGCAAGGTCTCGCATCCCGCGCCTGCGACTCGACGTGCCGCAGGCCTTCTCGCGCCGGACCGCCGTGGACGGCGTAAGCGTCTACGGCACGCCGGCTTGACATGCTTTCCACATGTGAGCATGCTGGTCACATGTCAAAGATGATCCAGATCCGCAACGTTCCCGAGGAGATCCACCGGCAGCTCAAGGCGCGGGCGGCGATAAGCGGGTTGTCGCTCTCGGATTTCCTCTTGCACCAACTCCGCAAGACCTTGGAGCGCCCCACCCGCGAGGAGCTCCTGCGGCGGCTGCGTCAGCGCCGGCGAGCAGATCCGGGCGAGCCGATCGCCGCGGTCCTGGCCGACGAGCGCGTCGGCCGGTGATCGTGGTGGATGCCTCAGCGGCCCTGGAGCTGCTGCTGCGGACGGAGGTCGGGGAGCCTCTGGCCGAGCGCCTCCTGGGGCCGGACGAGCCCTCACTGCATGCGCCGCACCTCCTGGACCTGGAGGTCGCGCAGGTTCTGCGCCGCTTCGTCGTCCGCGGTGCGCTGGCCGAGACTCGTGCCGCCGAGGCCCTGCGTGACCTGGCCGACCTGCCGATCGAGCGTTACTCTCATGAGCTGCTGCTGCCGCGGGTCTGGGCGCTGCGTCTCAACCTGACGGCCTATGACGCGGCGTACATCGCCCTCGCCGAGGTGCTCGGGGCGACGCTGCTCACCCGCGACCGCCGGCTGGCTCGGGCTCCCGGCCACCTCGCCCGCGTCGAGGTTCTCTGACCGGCCCCCGGGCTCGCCTGCGCCCTGACGGCCATCCGTGCATCTTGGCCCAGGGCGACCGCGTGGCCTCTCAACGAACCGCTATCTGCACGGAACCCGTGCTATCCTGGCTCAGGGAGGAAGGGGGATGGCAAGAAGGCTCAACGTGACCCTGGTGGTCGAAGAGGATCTCCTGCGTCAGGCTCGGGCCGTGGCGGCTGAGCGCCGGACCTCGGTGAATGCGATGGTCCGCGAGTTCCTGACGGACCTGGTGAGTGCGGACGCTCGGCGCCTGGCCGCGCTGGACAGGATCCGCCCCCTCCTCGACCGGCCGGCTGTTCATCTCGGCGGTGCACGAGTCTCCAGGGACGAGCTTCATGAGCGCTAGCCTCGAGGCCTTCGTCGACTCCAACGTCCTGATCTATGCCGTAAGCGACGACGATCCGGGCAAGCAGCGGCGGGCTCGCGAGATCGTGGACCGAGGGTTTGCCAAAGC
This sequence comes from Thermoanaerobaculia bacterium, assembly GCA_030150965.1. Lineage (GTDB taxonomy): Bacteria > Acidobacteriota > Thermoanaerobaculia > Multivoradales > UBA5704 > JASLEW01. The sequence continues at coordinate 1,680 of JASLEW010000056.1, forward strand.
GTGCTACGCCATCAGTACGCAGGTGATGCTGGAGGTCTATGTCAACGTCACCCGCAAGGCGAAAGTGAACATGTCGCAGACCGAGGGTTTTGAGTACATCCGTGCCCTTACCGAGTGGCCCGTCGTCGCCATGACTCCCGCCCTGGTCCTGGCGGCGCTTGGCCTTGCCCAGCGTTCCGGGATCTCCCCCTGGGATGCCGCGATCCTCGAGACTGCGCGTCAAGCCGGCTGCAGGACGGTGCTCTCGGAGGATCTGAGCGGCGCCCAGGTCTACAACGGCATCAGGGTGGTGAATCCCTTCTCGGAAACCGGATCCTGATGCCGAATCCCGAGCAGCGGGCACCCCTCGGCCCTCGGCGAAGCTGGACAGAAGACGCGCTTGCGCGAAGGTGGGGACCGGTCTAGCCTCTAGGTCATGGTCCGCTTCCGTGGGAGACCGCAGGGATGTCCCAGCCGATCCGCACCCGCCCCACCGCCGTCGCCGGCCTGTTCTATCCCGCCGATCCGGTCGAGCTGCGGTCGCTGATCGAAGAGCTGTTCGCGGCGAGGCCCGGCCCGGGAAGCGCTGCTGGTGCGGTCCAAGGCGCCGGCGCCGCGGACGCAGCTCCCAAGGCGCTGATCGCGCCGCATGCCGGGTACCTCTACTCAGGACCGATCGCCGCGAGCGCCTTCGGCACCCTCGCGGCGGCGGCCGATCCGCCGGCTCCGGCCGCCGCGGGCCCCAGGAGGGAGGGCGCTGTCTCGCCGCGGCCCGTGGACCGCACCTCCGGTCCCGCCGCCTCCGCCGAGGCGCCGCGCCGGGTGGTGCTGCTCGGTCCCTCCCACCGGGTGGCCTTCTCGGGGCTGGCGCTGCCGGACGAGGGGGCCTTCGCCACCCCCCTCGGCGTCGTGCCGCTGGACGTCGAGGGCCTGGCGGCGGTGGCGCGGCTGCCCCAGGTGAGGGTGCGGCCGGACGCCCACGCCGCCGAGCACTCCCTGGAGGTCGAGCTGCCCTTCCTGCAGGTCTTGCTGGGCGGCGCCTTCCGCCTGGTGCCGCTGGTGGTCGGTGACGCCGAGCCCGAGGAGGTGGCCGAGGTGCTCGACCTCCTCTGGGGCGGCGGCGAGACGCTGGTGGTGGTGAGCTCCGACCTCTCGCACTACCTGCCGGCGGCGGCGGCCGAGCGCGCCGACCGCGCCACCGCGGCGAAGATCGCCGCTCTCGCCGCGCCGCTCGACCCGCGCGAGGCGTGCGGCGCGATGCCGATCAACGGCCTGCTGGTCGCCGCGCGCCGCCGCGGCCGGCAGGTAGTGCGAGAGGTCGGAGCTCACCACCACCAGCGTCTCGCCGCCGCCCCAGAGGAGGTCGAG
>JASLEW010000080.1 GCA_030150965.1 Thermoanaerobaculia bacterium
GCAGAGCGGGGCCGGCGCTACCGGGCGCCGGCCAGCTCCCAGCCGGCCCGGGCGCAGTCGGGCAGGCCCACCCCACGGCACCAGCTGCCGAGGACGGTGAGCCCCGGGTGCGCGCGCTCCAGCGCCAGGGCGGCGTCGCGCGCCGCGGGCCAGCGCGCGTCGGGCTGGGGGATGCCCGGCCGCCAGCGGCGAACGAGGGCGACCGTGGGCTCGCCCGCGGCGCCGAGCAGCTCTTCCAGCTCGCCGCGCACCAGGGCCAGCAGCCCGGCGTCGGGCATCTCGACCAGCTCCGGGCGGCGCCGCCCGCCCACCATGGCGGTGAGGAGGACTGCGCCGGCCGGCGCCCGGTCGGGGAAGAGAGTGGAGGAGAAGAGGCAGCCGAGGATGCGCCGCCCCTCGCGGTGAGGCGCCAGGAAGCCGAAGCCGTCGAGCGGGTGGGACACCCGGCGGCGCTCGTAGCCGATCGCCACCACCGCCACCGGCGCATGGACGACGGCGCCGATCGCCTCCAGGTTGGCGAGGCCGGCGCCGGCGGGAGGTGCGGCGAGCGGTGCCAGGACGGCGGCGGTGGCGGCGGCCGGCAGCGCCGAGACCAGGCGCGGGGCCGTCAGCTCGACCGGCGCGCCGCCATGCAGGGCGCGGACGCGGAACCGGGCGCCCTCCGGGCCGCCGCCCGTCACCTCGGCCACGCGGAAGCCGAGGCGCACGTCGAGGCCGGCGGCGAGCTGCCGGGCCAGCGCGGCGAAGCCGCCGCGGAAGCCGAGGAGGCGGCGGCCGAGACCGCCCGGCCGGCCTCGGGCCGCGCTGAGCATGCCGCGCAGCAGGCTCCCGTGATCGCGCTCCAGGGTGTGGACGCGGGCGAAGGCGAAACCGATCGCCAGCTCCGCGGGATCGCCGGCGTAGACCCCCAGGCTCATGGCGTCGGCGAGCGGCAGCGCCTCGCGGCCGAGCCGGCGGCCGAAGAAGGCGGCGACGCTCTCCGCGGGGCCGGGACCGCGCCGGCGCAGCGGCTCGGTCGCCAGGCGGGCCCTGCCGCGCCAGGACAGCAGGCGCGTGGTCAGGAGGCCCGGCGGGCCGGCGGGGAGGGGGACCAGGCGGCCGCGGTGCACCACGAAGCGGCGCCGCGCGGCATCGGCGGCGGGCACCAGGCGGTCGGCGCAGCCGGCGTCGGCGGCGAGCGCCAGGAGCGCCGCGCCCTCCTGGACGGTGTTGGGGCCCAGCTCGGCCAGGTAGCCGGCCTCCTCGCGGCTGCGCATCGCACCGCCGGGTTCCGCCGCCGCCTCCAGGACGACCGCCCGCAGGCCGCGGCGGGCCAGCGCCCGGGCCGCGGCCAGGCCGCTCACGCCGGCGCCGAGGACGAGGGCGGCGGCTGGCTCGGCGTCGGGCATGGCGAGGATGGTTTCGAGCCTGGCGGCGAGAGGCGGGAGCCCTGAGGAGCTGGCGGCGGTCCGTGGATGCGGTCGGTGCGTTGGGCGGCGAGGACCCGGTGGCGGTGACCGGTGGCCGAGCCGGGCGCGGCGCCTGGGGCAGGCGCCGCAGCGCCCAGGATGCGCCGGGCCGTCAGCGCGCGGGAGCGCCTCCCGCGGCGGCCGGCGGCGAGCCCGCCACCCCGTCCCGGGTCGAGAGCCGTTGCACGGCGTCGACGAAGGCCCGGGCGTGGTCCACCGGCGTCATCGGCAGGATGCCGTGCCCGAGGTTGACGATGTGCCCGCCGCCGGCGCCCTCGGCGAGCAGCGTCACCACCCGGCGCTCGATCTCGGCGCGCGGCGCGAGCAGCGCCGCCGGGTCGAGGTTGCCCTGGAGGACCCTCCCGCCGGCCAGCGGGCGCACCCGGCCGAGCGGCTGGCGCCAATCGACCGACAGCACGTCCACCGGCAGCTCGGCGAGCTCCTCCAGCAGGTGGGCGCCGCCGTGGAGGTAGTAGATCAGCGGCGCCTGCCCGCGCAGCCCCTCGACCACCTTGCGCAGCGGCGGCAGGGCCAGGCTCCGCCAGCGCTTGGCGTCGAGCAGGCCGCCCCAGGTGTCGAACAGCTGGAGGGCCTGGGCGCCGGCCGCGAGCTGCCCCCGCAGGTATGCCAGGGAGGTGTCGGCGATCCGGTCGAGCAGCAGCGCCAGGCCATCGGGATCGGCGTAGCTCCAGGCCAGGAGGTGCTCGAAGTGGCGCGAGCCGCCGCCCTCGACCAGGTAGGCGGCGAGGGTCCAGGGCGTGCCGCCGAAGCCGATCACCGGCACCCGGCCGGCCAGCTCCCGGCGCACCAGGCGCAGGGTCTTGAAGACGTAGCCCAGGGTCTCGTCCACGTTCGGCAGGCGGAGCCCGGCGATATCCTCGCGCCGCCGCACCGGGCGGGGGAAGGTCGGGCCGTCGCCGCGCACGAACTCCAGCTCGGCGCCCATGGCTTCGAGCGGCAGCAGGATGTCGGCAAAGAGGATGGCCGCATCGACCCCCAGGCGCTGGACCGGCTGGATCGTCACCTCCGCCGCCAGCTCGGGTGTCTTGCACAGGGTCAGGAAGTCGACCCGCTGGCGCACCGCGCGGTACTCGGGCAGGTAGCGCCCGGCCTGGCGCATGATCCACACCGGCCGCCGCTCCGTCGCCTCGCCGCGGCAGGCACGCAGGAAGAGGTCGTTCACCAACGCAGGATAGCAGAGCGGCCCCTCCCGGATCCGCGCCGCGTCGTGTACGCTCTCCGCGAGGCTGCCGATGCTGACCAGCAACGACCCACCGCCGGCCGCGGCGGAGCGGCCGAGCGCGCCGCTTCCGGCGCCCGCCCCCCTGCCGCCGGGCGGAGACGCCTCGCCGTCCGCCGCCGGTCGCCGGGCGGCCCGCTGGGCGCTCGTCGTCCTCACCCTCATCAACCTCTTCAACTACCTCGACCGCTACGTGCCGGCGGCGCTGGTCGAGAGCCTGCGCCGCTCGTCGCTCCGGGTCACCGATACCGAGTCGGGCTTCCTGATGTCGGGCTTCATCGTGGTCTACATGCTGACCTCGCCGCTCTTCGGCGCCCTCGGCGACCGCCGCCGCAGGTCGCCGATCGTCGCCGCCGGCATCGCCGTCTGGAGCCTGGCGACCGGCCTGGCGGGCCTGGCGCGCAACTTCGCGACCCTGATGGTGTCGCGCTCGGTGGTGGGCGTCGGCGAGGCGGCCTACATGACCATCTCGCCGGCGATGCTGGCCGACTCCTTCCCCCGCTCCGAGCGGGGCCGGGTGTTCGCCATCTTCAACGCCGCGACGCCGATCGGCGCCGCCGCCGGCTACATCCTGGGCGGCCTGGTGGACCATCGCTTCGGCTGGCGCGCCGCCTTCTTCATCGCCGGTTTCCCGGGTCTCCTGCTGGCCCTCCTGATGTGGCGCCTGCCCGACCCGCCGCGCGGCGCCCAGGACCGGGACGAGGGGGCGCCCACCAGCGCGGCCGGCCCTGGAGCCAGGGGCGTCGAGGGCTCCGAGGCTGCCGGAGGCGCCGCTGTCCAGGCGGCTCCGCAGGGCAGCCTGGCCAGGGCCTATGCCGACCTGCTGCGCAACCGCGCCTACCGGCTGATCGTCCTCGGCTACGCCGCCTACACCTTTGCGCTGGGCGCGCTGGCCTACTGGACCCCGGCCTTCCTGGAGCGCGAGCGCGGCATGCCGGCCGGCCAGGCCACCATCCAGTTCGGCATCATCGTGGTGGTCACGGGCTTCGTCGGCACCTTCGCCGGCGGCTGGCTCGGCGACTGGCTGCTGCGCCGCCACGCCGAGGCCTACCTGTGGGTGTCGGGCGTCGCCACCCTCCTCGCCGCGCCTGTCGCCCTGGTGGCGTTCTCCGCCACCGCCCGCCCCCTCTACATGGCCGCCATCGTCGGCGCCGAGATCCTGCTCTTCGTCTCGACCGGGCCGATCAACTCGGCGGTGGTGAACGTCGTCTCGCCCGCCCGCCGCGCCACCGCCGTCGCCCTCAACATCCTGGTCATCCATCTCCTGGGGGACGTCCCCTCGCCCCCGCTGATCGGCCGCATCTCGGACTCGACCTCCCTCGGCACCGCCTTCAAGGTGCTGCCCGTGATGATGGCCCTGGCCGGCGCCATCTGGATCTACGCCGCCTGGAGCGCCCCGCGCCACGCCGCCGGGGACTGAGGGCATCGCCCCCAGCCCCCGAGGCCAGGAGAGACGGTCTACTGTTCAGCGGGAGGGGGCGGCCCCGGGCTGGCTGCCGCTTGCGGCCTCACGCCGTGGTGCACGGTCCGCAGGTGCCGTTGCAGGAATGGATGCAGCTGGGGGCGCCACTGACGCCGCCTGGCACCCCCGCGAGGTTCAAGATCTGCAGGGTCTCGACGGTGAGCTTGAGCTTCCGAGCGGGCTTTCTCATCTCTGGCTCTCCTTTTGAGCAGGTATGTGACACGGCGCCGCCGTCAGCACAGCCCAGGCGAACGCCCTCCACTGTACATAGTGCCGGCGACGAAGCCGACCAGCCTCGAGATGGTGCCCGGCCGGCCGGCGGCGCGGGACCGGCCCGCCGCGGCGGGCGGCAACGTCCGCCAGGGTGTGCCGCACGGCCCAGCAGGCCACCTCGGCCAACGTGCCGATGCCTTCGGCCTGCAGACGACGACGCCCGACCTGACGGTGACGGGCATTGCCGATCCCGGGCCCCCGGTTTCCCGGCGCGGCGCTGGCAGGTGCGGTCCGAGGCGGGGCCGGGCGCGGACGATCCATCGTCACCGCTCGCTAGGCGGCCTCTCCTCCAGCGCCACCCTCTCCGGACCCCACGTCCGGTCCCAGCCCATCTCGTGCGCCTTGACCAAGTTCACCCTGCCGTCCGGGGTATAGATGCCGGTCTGGACCAGGCGGCGCTGGTCCTCGGGCGGGAGGTTGAAGAACTGGCGGTCGTCCGGCCCGTTCGGCACGAAGTGCTGGTTCGGCGCGACGGCTTCGAAGTCCCTGAACGACCGGCGCACGCCGTTGACCACATAATCGAACTCGACGTCCTCGGACGACTGCACCACGATCCCGGCGAGCGACCTCTTGATCACCGCCATCGTCACCAGCTTGCCGACGGGCGTCACCACGACCGTCAGCCCCTTCTCGTCGGCCACCAGGCGGAAGCTCTCGGGGATGTCGATGACCGCCACGCCCCCGACCGTCCGCCCGGTGCCGCGGAAATAGGTGCCAGCCTCCGGGCCCTCCAGAGCTACGTAGACGATCTCCTTCGAGGCGTCGGTCGGATGGGGCTCGACAAAGGACTTGGTGCCGGTGACGGTGAGGTTCCCCTTGACGCCGGCGTCGCCGTTCGAGTAGACGCCATAGTTATGACCGCTCACGGTCGCCCCCAGCATCCCGTTCACGATCCATCCCGTGCCCGGATTGCATAGGCTGGCGATCTGGTAGCCGGCGACTCCTGCCGTGCCCCTGCCATTGGTCGTGAAGCCCTCGACGCCGATGTGACTATCACTCTCTCCCCGCAGGCCGGTGGACGGCGCGGAGAACGCCACCGAGCAAACGGCGCCGCTCCCATCCTGTCCATGAATGCCTGAGGCGTTGCCCGAGGTCAAGGAGGTGCTCCCGAAGATGGCGGCGCCGGTGGAGTTCGAGACGGCGAAGGCGTCGCCGGAGAGCGAGCAGGAGAGACTCGTGCCGCAGGATTGCGCGCGGGCGGCCGGGGGCGCCAGGGTGGCGGCCGCGGAAGCTGCGAGCGCCAGGACGACGAGAGATCTGGGTCTCATCTCAATTCCTCCGATTTTCGAGTCCGGAGAGCTCGTCAATGAGCCTCTGGTCAACCGGGAGCCTGGGTCTTTCTCTACTCAACAAGTATACAAATTATAGCTGATTTAGAATTTGGAGGGCCCATCGTCGCTAAGGCTTGAGATTCCACGATGGAGCATGGCGACATTGCTGCACATCCTCTCTAGGGAGGACCCTCCAGATGCTTCGCGGCGGCGGAGCGTGCCTGCCGGGCCGACACGTAGAGGCACAGGGCCAGGGCCGGCAGGCACACTGCGCCCGCGCCGGCGTAGAAGATCGCATAGGCTTGCAGCAATGGGTGGGTGTGGGCGAGGGCGTCGACCACCGCTCCGGAAAAACCTTTCAGAAACTTGCCGAGGAGGGTGTAGAGCGAGCTCAGCAGGGCGTATTGGGTGGCGGTGTAGCCGAGCGAGACCAGGCTCGACATGTACGCCACCAAGGCCACGCCGCCAGCGCGCCGTGGGCGCGGCAGAACTCGACGAGCGGCCCGGCGATGGCGTCGAACAGGCCGCGCCGGGTGGAGAGCGGCGCCTCTTCCGCCTGCTGCCGCCGGACCCTCGCGGCGCGCGCCGGCTCGGGCGTGAGCAGCGCCGCGCCGAGGCCGACGCCCATGAGCAGCGCCATCAGGCCGTAGGAGAGCGGCCAGCCGAGGTGCTGCGCGAAGACCAGGATCAGCGCGTCGGTGACCAGGAGCGCGGCGCGGTAGCCGAGCTGGAACGCCGAGGTCAGCAGGCTCAGCTCGGCGGTCGTGTCGGCGGCCTCGATCCGCCACGCGTCGAGAGCGATGTCCTGGGTCGCCGACGCGATGGCGACCAGGAGCGCCATGGCGCCGACCACGCCGACCTCGCCGACAGCCCCGCCCGTGGCGCCCGCGCCGCCCGCCGCCGGGCCGCCCGCGCCGTGCGGCCCGAGCGCGGCCATGGCGAGGAGGCCGGCGGCGATCAGGAGCTGCGTGAGCACCGCCCAGCCGCGCCGCCGCCCCAGGCCGCCGAACAGCGGCGCCGGCAGGCGGTCGACGAACGGCGACCAGAGGAACTTGCAGGTGTAGGCGAGGACGGGCCCGCCGGCTGCTCGCCGGCCAGGTGCGGGCCAGCGCTCACCTGACTGGGACCGACCGGCTCACCGCGGTGATCGGCGGCGTGC
>JASLEW010000165.1 GCA_030150965.1 Thermoanaerobaculia bacterium
GAACAGGTAGCACTCGTTCGTCTGCGCCAGACCCATCTCGATGCCCCGCACCACGAGATCGAAATTCGACGCGAGGCGTGCGTCGCCAGGGTCGGCGACCACCGCGACCATAAACTTCAAGGAATAAATGGGATGGCCCGACTGGGCAGCCGCCGCTGCCGCAATCTCCTTGATCCGCTGCTGCTCGTCTCCCGACCCGGTGTCCTCTTCGCAACCGAAGAACTCTTCATAGAGCTTGAGCAGCGGGGACCATGCTTCCTCATCCCTGGCAGCTCCCACGCTAGCGGCACCGCCGCCTTCATGGCGCACCACGGGCACACCGGCCACGGGAGCCTCGGACGTCCGCGCCGCGCCGCGGGCAATCAGCAGGAAGAGCGCCAGCAGAGAGAAACTCGAAAGGGCAGGAAGCGCTGGACGTTTCATTGCTTGCTCCCAAGGAGGGCCAGGGGCTTCTCCCGATCAGCCGGCGCGCTGGCCGCCAGGCGCTGGTCCAGAGCTGACCATCGTTCAAAAAGGAGTGAAGGTCTTAATTATAGCCGATGTTGACCAGCGCTGCGCCACCGTAAGCAACCATGGGCAACCGTGGCTCCCCTCTTCGCCACCTAGAGGATAGAATCCCCCCGCCGCCGGAAGCATCGAGAAGCCTCAACCGCCCGGCGGTGCCGCACCCGACCCAGAACCAGGGGCCGCGCCCGCCGCCGGCCCGGAGAGACGAGACCAGGGCATGCCGATCATCCGCCTGCGCAACGTCGAGAAGTCCTACCCCGCGGCCCAGGGGGGCGCCACCTACGTGTTGCGGCGCATCAACGTCGAGGTCCACGACGGCGAGTTCGTCACCATCATGGGGCCTTCGGGCTCCGGCAAGACGACGCTGCTGTCCATCCTGGGGATGCTGGACGCCGCCTGGACGGGCGAGTATGAGCTGCTCGACCAGCCCGTCCACCTGCTGAAGCCCAAGCAGCGCGCCCAGCTCGCCAAGCAGCACATCGGCTTCGTCTTCCAGGCCTATCACCTGCTCGACAGCCTCACCGTCGCCGAGAACCTGGACCTGCCGCTGTCCTACAAGGACATCAAGAAGGCCGACCGCCAGGCGCTGGTCGCCGACGCCCTCGACCGCTTCCACATCGTCGGCAAGAAGGACCTCTTCCCGTCGCAGCTCTCCGGTGGCCAGCAGCAGCTGGTCGGCGTCGCCCGCGCGGTGATCGGCAACCCCAAGCTCCTGTTGGCCGACGAGCCCACCGGCAACCTCCACTCGTCGCAGGCCGAGGAGATCATGCAGCTGTTCAAGCGGCTCAACGACGAGGGCACGACCATCATCCAGGTCACCCACTCGGAGCGCAACGCCGAGTACGGCCACCGCATCATCCGCCTGCTCGACGGCTGGATCGTGGACTGAGCCGGCTTGTCCCCGCGGCGGGGGCCCACCGCGGCGCCCCCAGGCTCCCTGGCTCCCTGGCTCAGTTGCCGCGCCGCCGCACCCCCGCCGATCAGCCGCCGCCGAGCAGCTCCTCGACCGGCTCGGCAAAGCCGAGCAGCACCGGCTCGGGCTCCAGCGCCACGCCGAAGGCGGCGCGCACCCGCGTGCGGATGAGCGCCGCCAGCTCGATCAGCTCCCGTGCCGAGGCGCCGCCGCGGTTGATGAGCGCCAGGGCGTGGCGGCTGGAGAGGCCGGCCCGCCCCCGCGCATAGCCGCGGGGGAAACCGGCGGCCTCGATCAGCCAGGCGGCCGGCAGCTTCACCCGGCCTTCGCCCGCCGGGTGCTCGGGCAATGGCCGGTCCGGCGGCGCGAGGCGCCGCGCCGCCTCGCGGATGGCGGCGAGCTCGGACGCGCCGACCGTCGGATTAACGAAGAACGACCCGGCGCTGCGGTGGTTGGGGTCGGCGGGGTCGAGGAGCATCGACTTGGCGCGCCGCAGCGCCAGGACCTCCTGGCGCACCGCCGCCGGCGACGGCGGCAGGGCGCCCGCCGGCCTCCCGGCGAAGCGGCCCTCCAACTCGGCGTAGCGCACGGCGCCGGGGATGCCGCGCCGCAACCGCAGCTCCACCGCCACCACCACCAGGCGGTCGGCCCAGCGGGTCTTGAAATGGCTGGTGCGGTACCCGAAGCCGCATTCGCTGCCGGGGATGCGCCGCCGCTCGCCGCTCGCCCGGTCGACCACCCAGACGGCGGCGACCGCCTCCGCCACCTCCTGTCCGTAGGCGCCGATGTTCTGGATCGGGGCCGCGCCGGTCGAGCCGGGGATGCCGCTCAGGCACTCGATTCCGCCCAGGCCGCGCGCCGCCGCCCCGCCGGCCACCAGGTCCCAGGGCACCGAGGCGCCGGCGACGAGCGTGACCTCCGGCTCCGCCGCGCCGCTTGCCGCCGCGCGTCCCTCCCCTTCTCCCGCCGCCTCGCCCAGCCACTCCGCGCCGCGGCTCTCCGCCGCGCCACCGCCGCCGTCCCCGGCCAGCTCCGTCAGCTCCCCGGCCTGCAAGCGCAGGACGAGGCCGGGAAAGCCCGCGTCGGCGACCAGGAGGTTGCTGCCACCGCCCAGGATGAAGGCCGGCAGGTCCTGGTCGCTGGCCCAGGCGAGGCAGCGCAGCAGCTCCGCCTGCGAGCGGCAGAGGGCGTGGAAGCGCGCCGGACCGCCGACCTGGAACGTGGTGAGCCCGGCGAGCGGCACCCCCTCCTCGATCGGCTGCGGCAGGAACATGGCGGCGGGGCGGCGGCCCTCAGCCGCCGTTGAAGCGGTTCATCGCGGCGTCGATCCCCTCGCGCAGCCAGGTCTCGCAGGCATCGGCGGCGCGGCCGAGAACCGGCTCCAGCTCCTCGTCCTCCGCCGCCGCGAAGGGCGTCAGCACGAAGTCGGCAAGGCCCTCCGCGGCCACCGCACCGGCCGGCGGCGCGATCCCCACCCGCAGCCGCGCCACCTGGTCGGTGCGCAGGTTCTCCAGGATCGACTCGATGCCGCGATGGCCCGCCGGGCTGCCGCCCCGGCGCAGCCGCAGGCGCCCGAGCGGCAGGTTCACCTCGTCATAGACGACCAGCACCCTCGCCGGGGCGATGGCGTGCCGCTCGACCAGGCAGCGCGCCGCGTAGCCGCTGCGGTTCATGTACGTCTGGGGCGCGGCGAGGATCACCGCGCCCGTGGCGGCGGGCGCCTCCGCCGCCCCTGGAGCCGCCGCGGTGTTCCCGGGCAGCGCGGGCACCGCGGGCGTCGCGGGCACCTCAGGCATCGCGGGCACCGCGGGCACCGCCGGCATCGCAGGCGTGGCGGGCAGCGCAGGCATCGCGGGCACCGCGCCTGCCGGGAGCGCCGAGAGCACTGCCGGCACCGGAGGGGGCGCCGGCACCGTGGCCGCGGCGGCGAGAGCCGGCGCTGCCGCGTCCGCGCCGGCCGGGGAATCGGCGGCTGCCCTCACCGGCGCCGCCGGGACTGGCACCGCCATGCCGTCCACCCGCGCGGTGAGGGCGTTGCACTCCAGGGTGTCGAGGCGCACCTGCCAGCGCCGGGCCAGCTCCTCGACCACCCGGAAGCCGACGTTGTGGCGCGTCGCGCGGTACTCCTCTCCCGGGTTGCCCAGCCCCAGGATGAGTCGGATCACGCCTCTTCCGGCTTGCCCTTCTTGATGACCTCGGGCTCGCCCTCCGCCGCCGCCTCGGCCGCCGGCGCCGCCTCGGTCTTGGCGTGCATGACCGAAACCAGCACCCGCTCCGGCTCGTCGAGGAGCGACACCCCCGCGGGCAGCTTCAGGTCGCCCGCCGTCAGGTGGTGTCCGAGGTGCAGATCGGAGACGTCCAGCTCCAGCTTGGCAGGGATGTCGCCCGGCAGGCACTCGACGTGCACCTCGCGGTGCGAGAAGTCGAGCACGCCGGCCTCGGTCTTGACGCCGTAGGCGGTGCCGGCAAGCTCCACCTGCACCGTCACCCGCACCTTCTCGGTCATCACCACGCGCAGGAAGTCCAGATGCATGATCTCGCGCGTCACCGGATCGAGCTGCATGTCGCGGATCATCGCGTGGCGCTCCTGGCTGCCGTCGGCCAGCTTGAGCAGGAAGACGGCGTTGTCGCCGCCCGACTTGCGCAGCAGCTCGACGAAGCGCTTGCGCTCGACGTGGATGGGCTGGGCGCCGAGGCCGGCGCCGTAGACCACGGCCGGGATCTGGCCGCGCGAGCGCAGCCGGCGGTTGCTGTTGGTGCCGGTCTCGGCGCGCTCCTGGACTTCGATGGTCATCTCACTCATGGATTTCCTCGCTTCGGTTCAGACGAACAGAGAGCTCACCGAGCTGTTCTCGTGGATCCTGCGGATGGCCTCGCCGAGCAGCTCCGACACCGACAGCGGCCGCAGCTTCTTCGACCGCGCCAGCTTCTGCTCGAGCGGCGTGGTGTTGGTGATCATCAGCTCCTCGATCGGCGAGGCGGCGATGCGCGCCAGCGCCGGGCCCGACAGCACGCCGTGCACGCCGGCCGCCAGCACCCGCCGGGCGCCCTTGGCGAGCAGCGCCTCGACCGTCTTGGTCAGGGTGCCGGCGGTGTCGATGATATCGTCAACGATCAGCGCGTTGCAGCCTTCGACGTCGCCGATGACGAACATCACCTCGGCCTCGTTCGGCGCCGTGCGGCGCTTGTCGACGATCGCCAGCCCGACCTCCATGCGCTTGGCGATGGCGCGGGCGCGCTCGACGCCGCCGGCGTCGGGCGAAACGATCACCAGGTCGGGCACGTCGAGCTTGCGCACCGCCTCGAGCAGCACCGGCGCGGCGAACAGGTGATCGACCGGCACGTCGAAGAAGCCCTGGATCTGGTCGGCGTGCAGGTCCATCGTCAGCACCCGGTCGGCGCCGGCGCGCGAGATCAGGTCGGCCACCAGCTTGGCGGTGATCGGCACGCGCGGCTGGTCCTTCTTGTCCTGCCGCGCGTAGCCGTAATAGGGCAGCACCGCCGTCACCCGCGACGCCGACGAGCGCTTGAAGGTGTCGAGCATGATGAGGAGCTCCATCAGGTTCTCGTTGACCGGCTCGCACGTCGGCTGCACCACGAAGACGTCCGACCCGCGCACGTTCTCCTCGATCTGGCAGAAGATCTCGCCGTCCGAGAAGTTGCGCGCCGAGACGTGTCCCGGCTGCAGGTTGAGGTAGTCGCAGATCTCCTGCGTCAGCATCGGGTGCGCACGTCCGCTGAAGATTTTCAGTTCGCCAGGCATAATTCTCCGCTCACCTCAGGTCGGCATGGATACGCGCTCGGCTCCGGCTCGCGCCGGCGCCGGTGCTGCCACGGTCTCGCGATGGCAGAGCCCACGTCAACTTGGTTGGGGCGGGAGGATTCGAACCTCCGAATGCCAGATCCAAAGTCTGGTGCCTTACCACTTGGCGACGCCCCAGTATCGACCGCTTCCCGGAGGCCCGCCAGGCACTCGGCCCGTCCTGCGCCCCGTGCGCCCCTTCCGGCGGGGGACCGTTCAGGTCACGGTCCAGAAAGAGTCGCGCAGATGCATCTCCTCGATCTCCTCCAGGGTCTTTTCCGCGCTGCCCGCCGGTGGGGGGGAGTCCACCGTCCCGGCGTGGCTCGCCGCGGCCTGACCAGCGGCGGGCGGCGGGGTGGCGCCATCGGCCGGTGCCGCCGCCAGCGGCGGCACCTCGGCCAGGGGAGCCGGCGAAGGCACGGCGGTCATCGGAGCCAGCGGAGCCAGCGGAGCCAGCGGAGCCGGCGGGGTCATCGAAGCCGGCGGGGACATCGGAGGCGACGGGGTCGTCGGAGCCCGCGGAGCCGTTGCAGCCGCTGGAGCCGGCGCCGCGTGGCCCGCCGGCGCCAGGCCGCCGGACGAGGCCGAGACCGCCGCGGCCGGCCAGTGCTCGCGGTGGTCTCCGGGACTTCCGGGAGCTCCGGGAGCGCCGGCGGCGCCGGGGGCCGCGAAGGCTCCGGGAGCGGCGGTCACGGCGGCGGGAGCAGCAGCGGAAGCGCCGTGGACGGCGCGCTCACCGCGCTCGCCCAGCACGCGCTCGTACTCGTTCAGCACCTGCTCCTCGATCATGCGCCGCGTCTCGTTGTTGAGCGGGTGCGCCACGTCCTTGAACTCGCCGTTCTTCTTCTTGCGGCTCGGCATGCTGATGAAGAGGCCGTCTCGACCCTGAATAATCTTAATATCGTTTACCATGAAGCACTGGTCGAAAACGATCGACACGAATGCCTTGAGCTTCTCCTCCTGAATCGGAAAGACCTTGACCTCGGTGATCTCCATGTCCCCGTCCTCTCACCATCCCCGGCTGGACCGTGGTGCGTCCAAGAGCGGCGATGAGGCAGCGTGATGACCTCAAACGGCCCGGACGGCCCGGCGGCCAGGGTGGGCCGCGGAGAGCTCACTTCCACTCTGCACGCCGGGTCGCAAAGGCTTCATTATATACCCGACTGTACGCTGGAGCCTGGCCATCCGGGCACAGGCGCTGCACGAGCCCACCGCCCCTGGCATCGCGCGGCCAGACGGTGCGGTGGGAGGGAAGGGACTCCCCGAAACCTGCGCCAGGGGGCCTATGCTAAAGACCCCGCCATGGGCTGTCAAATGATTGTTGCATCGCCGCGCGGCCCTCACCGCCCCGTCCTCGGCCCCGGCCCCTGGGCGGCTGCCTGGAAGCGACGCCCGCCGTTCGGGTGCAGCGGCCGGGCCTGTAGTCCGCCGGCGGGGAGAGGGGGGCCAGCTGGCGCAGGGGCTCGCGCACCGCCTGGCGCCAGCGCACCTGCACTCCCTTGCGCCGGTCGGAGAGCACCGACCAGCCGCCGCTGCTCACCCAGGAGAGGATGGGACCCGCCGCCGCGTCCTCCGCCAGGCCCCAGCTCTGAAGCTGGCCACCGCGCGTCACGGCGGTCCAGCGCCGGCCCGCGGCATCGGCGTAGGTCACCTCCTCCGCGGCCTCCCTGCCGGCCCCGCCCGGCGCTGCCGCCGGCCGCCGGGCGACCGCGCTCGGGTCCGCCGGGGCCAGCGGCACGCGGTTCAGCAGCAGCGGCGGCAGCGCCGCGAGCGACAGCGGACCGAGCGGCAGGAAGTCGAGATCGAGAGCGCCGGCGAGCCGGCAGAACAGGTGCGCACGATGGTCGAGCCACAGCCCCTGGTCGCCGTCCACGTCGAGCGCCCACAGCGCGCGCCCCAAAGGATCGACGGCCTGCACCTGGTAGCGCTCCGCCGAGGCGAGGCGCAACGTCAGCTTCAGGCTCCCCTCCCCCTCGGCTCCCGTGACCGTCACCCGATACAGCGTCTGGCTGCCATAGGCGTCCGGCGAGACCTGCCAGGGTGGCGGCCCCGCTCCTCCCGCGGTCGTCCCCTGGGCCACCGCGCCGGCGCGTTCCGGCGCGCCGGCCGCCGGCGCCTGGGGCTGACGGCCCGAGGCGCAACCGGCAGCCGCGCCCGCCACCGCGGCCAACCACACGGCGCCGGCCAAAGCCGCCGGCCAGGCCGGCCACGCCGGGCGTGCCCGTCCCGCGGGCCGCCACCGCGGCCCGGGATCGGGCAGCCTGGAACGGCGTGGAGCCAGCGAGCGGAGAGGGACGGGCCGCGGGCCGCCGCCGCGGCGCCGGCCGGTGGTCGTCAGGGCCTCGATGCCGCACCCAGGCTGTCGAGCTTGCGCCGCACCTGCTCCGCCTTGCCGGGGTCGTCGGTCTCCAGGGCGATGGCGCGCCGGTAGGCCTCGCCGGCCCGGTCCGCCTGGCCCAGCGCCCCGTAGACGTCGCCCAGGTGCTCCTCGACCGTGCCGTCGTTGGTCTCCAGGTGGGTGGCCCGTTCCAGCGCGACGCGGGCGTCCTCCAGGCGGCCGAGCCGGTAGTAGACCCAGCCCAGGGAATCGACGTAGGCGCCGTTGTCGGGCTCGAGCGCCACCGCCTTCTCGATCAGCGTCTGCGCCTCTTTCAGGTTCTCGCCGCGCTCGGCGAACATGTAGCCCAGGTAGTTGAGCGCCGCATGGTTCTCCGGGTCGGCCGCCAGCAGGCGGCGGAACTCGGCGATCGCGTCCTCGCGCCTGCCGGTCCGCTCGTAGGCGGCGCCGAGCAGGAAGTTGGCGGCCTTGACCGCCGCCGGCTTGAGGTCGGCGGGCGGCTTGCCGGGCACGCCCAGCACCCGCTCCAGGACCGGGATGGAGTCGCCGTAACGCTCCAACCGCTGGTACGTCTCGGCCGCCGCCAGGGCGCTCAACGGGTCCTTCGCGGCACCGAGGCCGGCCAGGCCGCGCAGCCCGTCGCGCTCACGGCCGGCCTTCACCTGCACCTCGGCCAGCTTGCTCGCCAGCACCGGCGACGGCGAAGCGGTCTGGGCCTTCTCCAGCAGCCGCACCGCATCGTCGTAGCTCTTGCGCTGCACCAGCGCATCGGCCGCCAGCAGCAGGGCCGGCTCACGGGTCCCGTCGTCGTCCTTCGCTCGCTTCTCCGGGCTCGCCGGGTTCGCCTCGTGCGCCGCTCTCGGCTCCGCGCGCAGCAGGGGCTGCAGCGCCTCGCCGACGCGGTCCCACTGCTTGGTGTCGAAGTAGATCTGTGCCAGCTCCAGGCGCGCCTGCCGCTCCTCGTCGTGCTTGCCCGCCTTGGACAGGCCGGCCTCCAGGTCGGTCAGCACCCGCACCGCCTGGTCGGGATGGCCGGCGCGCTCCAGGACCTTGGCCAGGATGGTGGCGAGCGCCGGATCGGCGGGGCGGACGCCGCGCAGCTTGTCGAGCAGCTCGCCCGCCTCCTCGTTGCGGCCCTGCGCGGCGAGCGCCAGCCCCTTGAGCAGCACCAGCTGGAGGTCGTCGGGATCGGCCGGCGGCGCCTGCACGCCGCGCAGCAGCGGCTCGACCGTGGCGAGCGCGCTGTCGATGTCGCCGGTCAGGTAGTAGGCCCAGGCGAGCTGCCGCTGCAACCGCGGGTCGTCGCGCCCCTCCTCGGGGGCCGCCTTGAGCGTCGCCAGCTCCGCCGCGTAGTCGTTGCGGCGCCCTTCGAGGTCGGCCAGGGTGAGCCGGGCCTCGAGCGCCGCCGGCTCGAACTCCAGGATCTGCGCCAGCACCGCCTCGGCCTCCTTCCCCTTGCCGTCGCGCAGCAGCGCCTCGACCAGCAGGGCGTAGGCGGCGCGCTGCTGTGGCGAACGCTGGATGACGTCGCGGAAGACCTCCGCCGCCTTCGCCGCCTGCTGCTGATCGAGGTAGATGCGGCCAAGGTTCAGGGCCGTCTGGAGGTCGTCCGGATCGTGCTGGTGGACCTCCTCGAGGGCGGCGAGCGCGGTCGGCAGCGCCGTCTGATCGACGCTCGCCAGCTCCAGATAGACCAGCCCCACCCCGCGTTCGACGTCGAGGTTGTGCGGCGCGAGGCTGCGCGCCTTGTCGACCTCGGCGGCGGCCTTGCGCAGGTCCCCTGCCTGCGCCGCGGGCTGGCGGGCGGCCTGCGCCATGCGCGCCAGCAGCTCGCCATGCTCCAGGTGGATGTAGGCCGCGTCGGGGCTCAGCTTCTCCGCCCGCTCGAAGGCGGACAGCGCCTCGGGAAGCATGCCGTCGGTGGCCATCAGGTTGGCGACCAGGAACTCGTAGTCGCCGCCCTGGCCGCCGCCGCCCCCCGGATCGCGGTCGCCCCGGGCACCCGGATCGTCCGCACCGGCAGGGTTGGCGTGGGCCGCGCGCTCGGCGGCAGGCGGTGCCGGGGACGACGCCGCGGCGGTGGCGGCACCGCTGAGGACGACAGCCGCCAGGGCGGCGATGGCCGCCGCCGGGATGGGCGCCAGGGTGCGGGGAGCCGGGCCGCGGCGAGCGAGGCGGGCCGGACTCGCGGCGGCGGGAGAGCTGAGCGGGTCCGGATGCTTCTTCATGATCGCAGAATAGCAGCGCGCGAAGCCGCTTTACAAGGCTCGCGAGCCGCTTCTATAATCGAAGCCCAACGGGTAAGTGACTTCCCGACAAGTAGTTAGAAATCGATCCAAAATCGGTCCGCGCCTCCTCCCCATCCGAGAACGAAACGACGCCGCGAGCATGGGCAAGCTCGGACAGCTCCTGGTCGCACGCAGCTGGATCACGGTCCAGCAGCTGACCCGCGCGCTGCAGAACCAGCACGCGGTCGGCGGCCGTCTCGGCACCTGCCTGCTGGAGATGGAGGCCCTCGGCGAGGACCTGCTGGCGCGCTCGCTCTCCGAGCAATTGGGGGTCCCGGCGGCCACGATCGAGGACCTGCGCGGCATCCCTGACGAGGTGCTGCACCTCATCCCCGAGAAGCTCGCCCGGCGCTGCCGGGCCATCCCCTTCCGCGTCGCCGGCGGGCGCCTCGACGTCGCCATGCAGGACCCGCGCAACCTGGTCTGCCAGGACGAGGTCGCCTTCGCCTGCGGCCGGCGCGTCAAGGTGCACGTGCTGCACGAGCTGCGGATCTACGAGGCGTTGCAGCGCTACTACCGCGAGGAGTGCCCTTCACGCTACAGCCTGCTGGCGGACCGGCTCAACCGCGCCCGCTATCTGTGGGGCGGCGGCGATTCCACGCTCTCGCTCACCCGCGGCGCCAAGGCCGACCCGGCCGATCCGGCCACCGCGACCGCCGCCGGCAGGGGGCGAGGCGCGGGCGAGGAGGCCGCCGAGGTGCTGAGCGCGCTGCCGCTGAGCAGCCTGCTCGACGCTCCGCCCCACATGGCGCCCCCGCCGCTGCCCGAACCGGCCCTGCCGCCGTCGCCCCGCAAGCGGTCGCTCTTCCGCTCCCGCCAGCAGCCGGCGCCTGAGCCCGCCGGCGCGCCCGCCGGCGCGCCCCCCGCCGG
>JASLEW010000728.1 GCA_030150965.1 Thermoanaerobaculia bacterium
GTGTCGCGACAGGCGGCAGCCGCGACCGCCTCCTCAGCGTAGTCCCCGCTACGCTTGCGTCGGCGCGCCTGGCCGGGAAACGCGGATGCCTCGACGCCTTAGATATCGGATTCGTGACGCACCGCACTAGAAGCCGGCCGCGGGCGCCGGCCCGGCGCCCGCCGGGCCGCGGCCCTGTTCGGCCGCTTCGCGGTGCCGCCCGGCCGGGGTTTGCAGCGGCAGGTCCCGGAGCGGAAGGTCGGGTCCCGCGCCCGCCGCGGCCAGAAGCTCCGCGTAGCGGGCCGCCAGGCGCTCGGCGGTCGCGGCGTCGAAAAGCTCGCGGGCGTAGGTGAGCCACCCCTCGATGCCGCCGGGAGAATCGGCGAGCGCCAGCCGCAGCTCGAAAGTCACCGGCTCCGCCGCGTTCTCCGGCTGCGCGACCGGCGCCAGGCTCAGTCCCGGCAGCGCCAGCTCCCGCGGCATCCCGGCCAGCCCATCGAACGCCACCGGGACGGCCGGCACCGCACCCGGGCCGCGCTCCGCGGCCAGCTCCTCGATCAGCCTGGCGAAGGGCAGCTCCTGGTGCGCATGGACGTCCAGGATCTCCCGCCGGACCTGCACCAGCAGCTCGGCGAAGCTCGGCTCGTCCCTCAGGTCGGCACGCATCACCAGGACGTTGGCGAAGGGGCCGACGAGCGCCCCGGTCTCCGGCCGGTTGCGGCCGGCCACCGCCAGACCGAGAAGGAAGGCTTGCTGGCCGGAGAGCCGCGCGACCAGCGCCTCCCAGGCGGCGAGCAGGACCATCGAGACGGCCACGTCCTGCTGCCGCGCGAGGTCCCGCACCGCCGCCGCGAGCGCCGCCGGCAGGGCCACGCGCCAGCTGCCGGCGCGGCGGCCCCGCGCCGGCGACGGCGATGCCGGCGCCGGCAGCTCCGGCGGCGCCGATGACGCCGATGCCGCCGATGTCGCCGATGACGCCGATGGCAGCGCTGCGGGCGATGGCCCCAACGGGAGCCGTGACTCGGGCGCTGCCGGCAGCTCCGCCGGCACCGGCAACGTTGGACGTGGCCGGTCCGCTGGCAGGACGAGCGCCGGCGGCGCGTCCACCAGGCGGGCGCGCCACCAGGCCGCCTCGTTCGCCAGCAGCTCGGCGGTGAGCGGATCGCGCTGCCAGGCCGCGTAGTCGGCATACTGCAGGGCAGGCTCCGGCAGGCTGCGGCCGGCCTCCATCCCCAGCAGCGCCGCCATCTCGCGAACCAGCACACCGAGCGACCAGCTGTCGCCGGTGATCGCGGGCAGACCGAGCTGCAGCAGGTGCTCGGCCTCTCCCAGCCTCCACAGGACGGCCCGCACCAGCGGACCGCGCGCCAGATCGAACGAGCGCCGCGCCGTGGCTCCGACCAGGCCGAAGGCTCCCACCGCGCCGGCGGCTCCGGCGGCGGCGAGGGCGGCCGGCCCGCGGCGCGGCTCCGGCAGCGCTGCCAGGTCCACCAACGGCATCTCCGCCGCCGCCGCCGGCAGGACGATCTGCTCGGCCATTCCAGCGTCCGGCCCGCCGCCAGGGCGGAAGACGGTGCGCAGCGGCTCGTGACGGCCGACCACCTCCGTCCATGCCCGGCGGAGCCGGCCGGCGTCCAACTCGCCCTCCAACCGCAGGGTCAGCCAGTGAGCCAGGTGCGTGGCGCCGTCCCCCTCGGCCGCGCGCCGGTCGGCGCGCCACAGGCTCTCCTGCGCCAGCGACAGGGGCAGCGCACCGCCGCGCTCGGCCCGCAGGATCGGCGGCGCCGCGGGCGGCGCCCCCAATCCCAGGGATTCGAGCGCACCGGGCGGGCCGGACGGCGCGAGCGGATCGAACGGGAAGGGCGCGAACGGGTCCGCCGCCGCCAGCTCCCCGGCGCCGAGGTCCGTGCCGCCCCCGGCCGCAGCCATGGTCCCGGCCTCGGCGCCGGCCCGTGCTCCGTTCCCTTCGCCGATCAAGGTGGCGCGCCGCAGCTCGTCGACGGCCCGCGCCAGGCCTCCCACCGTCGGATACTCGAAGACCGCGGCCAGCGGCAGCTCGACCTCGAACGCCGTCCGCACCCGCGACACCAGCTGCGTGGCCAGGAGGGAATGGCCGCCGAGGGCGAAGAAATCGGCCTCGCCGCCGACCTCGCCGATCTCCAGCACCGCGGAGAAGAAGGCGCTCAGCAGCTCCTCGGTGGGCGATGGCGGCGCCGCCCACAGCGCCGTGCCGCCCACCTCGGGCAGCGGGCCCTGCTCCGCCAGCCACCTCCGGTCCACCTTGCCGTTGGGGGTGAGCGGCAGCGCCGGCAGGGCGACGAAGCGCGCCGGCACCATGTGGTCCGGCAGCTGCTCGGCCAGCGCCAGCCGCAGCTGCATGGGCTGAAGGTCCACGCCCATCTCGCAGACCAGGTAGGCCACCAGCCCGCGTCCGCCGGGCAGATCCTCGCGCACCACCACCGCCGCCTCGGCGACTCCCGGAATCTCGGTCAGCGCCAGCTCGATCTCGGCTGGCTCGATGCGGAAGCCGCGCAGCTTGATCTGCTGATCCACCCGGCCGCGGAACTCGAGGGTGCCGTCCGGGAGCCAGCGCGCCAGGTCGCCCGTGCGGTAGAGGCGGCCGGGGCCGGCGCCCTCCCGGCCGGCCGGACCGGCGCCGCC
>JASLEW010000240.1 GCA_030150965.1 Thermoanaerobaculia bacterium
GCCGCCGGCCGCGCCCGCGGCGGCGGCCCCGGAGGGCGGCCTCCGGCCGGCCGGGGATCCGTTTCCCGCCGGCGGCCCCGCCGCCTGCCTGCCGGTTGCGCCGGGGGCGGCGGCCCGGCTGCGCGGATGAACCCAGCCGACCTGGAGCGCCTGCTGGAGGCGGTGGCGGCGGGCGAGGTGGCGCCGCGGGAGGCCATGGCCCGGCTCGCCGAGCTGCCCTTCGCCGACCTCGGTTTCGCCAAGCTGGACCTGCACCGCGAGCTGCGGGTCGGGCTCCCCGAGGCCGTCTACGCCGAGGGCAAGCGCAGCGCCGACCTGCTGCGCATCGTCGAGCGCATGCTCGCGGCGCACGGCCGTGTCCTGGTGACGCGCCTGGCGGCGACGGCCGCCGCCGAGGTCCTGGAGGCGCCGGTGGCGCGGCAGGCCGGCGCCGTCTACCACGAGCGGGCGCGCGTCCTCACCTGCGGCTCGATCGCTCCCCGCGGCGGGCCGCCGATCGCCGTCCTGGCCGCCGGCACCTCCGACCTGCCGGTGGCCGAGGAGGCGGCGGTCTGCGCCGCGTGGTTCGGCCACCCGGTGAGCCGCGCCTACGACGTCGGCATCGCCGGCCTGCACCGCCTGCTCGGCCGGCTGCCCGAGATCCGCGGCGCCGGGGTGGTGATCGCCGTCGCCGGCATGGACGGCGCTCTGCCCACCGTCGTCGCCAGCCTGGTCCCGGCGCCGGTCGTCGCCGTCCCCACCAGCGTCGGCTACGGCGCGGCCTTCGGCGGCCTCGCCCCCCTCCTGACCATGCTCAACGGCTGCGCCCCCGGCGCCGGGGTGGTCAACATCGACAACGGCTACGGCGCCGCCGTCCTCGCCAGCCGCATCGCCCGCCTGGCGGCCCCCGATGCTGCCGCCCGGTCCCCCTCCCAGGAGCCCGGCGCCGTCGCCGCCTCCGAATACCGGTCGGAGGGCTGAGCCCCGGCCGACGGCCAGGCGGCGGCGCGGCAGGATCGCACCTTCCCGCGCACCGGCCAGACGCCGCCAGGCGGGGGGGCTCCGGGGGGCCGTCTTCCCTTCCGGCGCCCTTCTTGTTAGCGTAGTCCCGGGATCGCTCAAGGAAGAGGTCCAGTCCAAGAGAGGAGGACGGCCATGACGAGAGGGGTTCGCTGGCTCCGGTTGGCGTTGCTGCTGGGAAGCTTGCTGGTCGCGGTGCAGGGCACCGCCCAGCTGCCGCCCTGCGACACCTGCACCTGCAGCAGCGGCTGCTACGTGAACAACTGCCAGGTGAACGGCTACCCGCTGTCCTGCGGCGATTGGGGGATCTGCGAGTTCAGCTGCGCCTGCGGCGGCCAGTGCTGACAGGCGGTCAGGTCGGAGGCCGGCCCGGCGCGCTGCGTCCGGCCGGCATCGCGTCGCAGTAGAGAAGAAGCGGTAGCCGAGCCGCAGGATCTTCTCGCAGGCGGCCCGCGCCGGGTGCGGGCCGTCCTCCGGTCAGATGGGGAACCCCCTGGCCCGGATCTCGGCCCTCACCTGGTCTCCGCGGGCGACCAGGCGGCCAAGCTCGTAGTACAGCTCCTTGGCGGAGAAGTGGTCCAGGGGGGACACTTCGGCGACTTGGTCCTGTTTCGATGCCGGTTTCGAGCCACTGGAAAAGATTTGTCCGCGCTGCTCCCAGCGGCGAAGGTCCGCAGCCAGGGCGAGAAGGTCATCGACGGAGCAATTGAGGGCCCGAGCGGCGCGCCTGAGGTTGGCGTCCGAGATCCCTCCGCGGCGCTGGTTCCACTTCGAAACGGTTCTTTGGGTCACGCCTATTTTTATCGCCAGTTCCTTATGGCTCAAGCGTGCCAGGCCGGCCATGGTGGTCACCGCCAACCCGAGCAGGATGTCGTCCGGCATGCCACGAATCTATCGGGTCGCCGGATTAAGTTCAATCGTGTCAATTAGTTGCCAAGAACGGCAAGATGCATTTTTTTACCTGAAACCACCACTAATCGATCTGATGCCCCATCTTTCTTCTGAAAATTGAAATGAAAGCACCGTAAATGGACCCCAGCTTCGGTTGCGGCCGCTCGTCTCCGCCACAAGATGTATCCTCTGCCGATCACGGCCGTCCTCGGCGAGATCGTGGTCCCATCCCGATTCCTGCCGGCGATGCGAGCGTGCCGCCCTATGCGCCCGGCTCTCGGCGCTCGGCCAGCATCGCGTCGCCGTAGGAGAAGAAGCGGTAGCCCTCGCGCAGCGCCTCCTCGTAGGCGGCCAGGATCCGGTCGCGGCCGGCGAAGGCGGAGACCAGCATCAGCGGGGTCGAGCGGGGCAGGTGGAAGTTGGTGAGCAGCACGTCCACGACCTGAAAGGGAAAGCCGGGGGTGATGAAGAGGTCGGTGGTGCCGCTGCCGGCCGCCACCTCGCCGCCGTGGGCGGCGGCCGCGGCCTCCAGGGTGCGCACCACCGTGGTCCCCACCGCCACGATCCGCCGGCCCGGCAGGCGCTCGCGGCTTGCCTTCCCTGGCAGGCCCGGTTGATCCCGCTCCTCCAGCCGGCTCGGCCCGCCTCCGCCGGCCCCGCGCTCCGCCCGGAGGGCCGCGATCGCCGCCGCGGTCGCGGGCGGGATGGCATAGCGCTCGGCGTCCATCCGGTGCTCGGAGACCAGCTGCGCGGTCACCGGCTTGAAGGTGCCGATGCCGACGTGCAGGGTCACCGTCGCCAGCTCCACCCCGGCGGCGCTCAGCTCGGCGAGCAGCTCCGGCGAGAAGTGCAGCCCGGCGGTGGGGGCGGCGATGGCCCCCGGGTGGCGGGCGAAGATGGTCTGGTAGCGCTCGCGGTCGGCCGGCTCGTCCGGACGGTGGATGTAGGGGGGCAGCGGCACGTGGCCGAGCCGCTCCAGGTGGCGCTCGATCGGCTCGCTGAAGCGCACCCGCCGCCGGCCGTCGCCGGCCAGGGCCAGCACCTCGGCGTACAGGCCGGCCCCGCCGTCGAGCTCGATCCGCGCGCCGGGACGCGCCCGCCGGCCGGGGCGCACCAGCACCTCCCACTCGCGCTCCGTGCGCCGCTCGACCAGCAGCAGCTCGACGC
>JASLEW010000272.1 GCA_030150965.1 Thermoanaerobaculia bacterium
GGCGCGGCCTCCGGCAGCGCCGGATCGCCGGGCGCCGCCGAGCCGGCGGGGGCCGGCGCGGTGGTGCCGCCCAAGCTTGTCAGCTCCGTCAAACCAGAGTATCCTCCGCTCGCCAGGAAGCTCCGGGTTGAGGGACTTGTCGTCCTTTCCGTCCTGGTCGATGAGCAGGGACACGTCCAGGACGTGCAGCTGTTGGAGTCGAGCGAGAACGACTTGCTCAACGAGGCTGCCCGACGGGTCGCGCAGAGCGCGCAGTTCCGGCCGGCGACTCGCAACGGCGTCCCGATCAAGATGTGGGCTCGCCTGCGCATCCCGTTCAAGTTGAATCAATGAGGCCGGCAGGCCGGAGTGCCAGCTGTCCGGTACGGCGGCGGTCGCGCTCTTGGAGGAGATCATGAGCCTTACCGATCAGCAGAGAAGGTTTTACGAGAACACGCTGGCGGTCACCAAGCAGGAGATGGAGGAGCTCGACCGGCTGATCGAGGAAGAGCTGGCGAAGGTCAAGGACCGCCTGGCCGAGCTGCAGAACGCCAAGAAGGCGTCGCGCCAGATGTACGATGCCGCCTGCATGCGCCTGGGCATCGCCAACGACCTGGAGGCCGAGGAAGGGCACGAGTCCTCCGGCTTCTGAGGCCTGGAGCGTCCGCGGCGCCGGCAGCCGCGGCGGGCTCCCGGGCCGTCGCTGGCGCCTGAGCTTCGCCGGCTCCGCCAGCTGCAAAGGCTCGCCAGACGCCCGCGATCCCCGAGGCCCCCGAGACTCCTGAGGCTCCTGAGGCTCCTGAGGCTCCTGATCATCCCCGCCGCTCACGGCTCCGCAACCCGGAGCCCCGCGCGGGGCCGAGTCGTCCTCAAATGGTCTGGTTCAAGAAAGCCAAGAAACCCCGGCCGGTGCGCGCCGACGAGCGGCGCAGCACCGTCCCCGAGGGCCTGTGGCTCAAGTGCGAGGGATGCAAGGAGATCGTCTACTCGCGCGACCTCGACCAGAACCTCCGCGTCTGCCCCAAGTGCGGCCATCACCATCGCATCGAGGCGCGCGCCTGGCTTTCGCTGCTGCTCGACGACACCGAGCCGCGCGAGCTGTTCGCGACGCTGGCCCCGACGGATCCGCTGGGCTTCCGCGACACCAAGCGCTACCGCGAGCGGCTCAAGGGCTACCAGCAGGCGGTGGCCGAGCGCGACGCGGTGGTGGTCGCCCAGGGGACGCTCGACGAGATCCCGGTGGTGGTGGCGGCGATGGAGTACCGCTTCATGGGCGGCTCGATGGGATCGGTCGTGGGGGAGAAGATCACCCGCGCCGCCGAGCGCGCGCTGGAGAAGCGGTGGCCGCTGATCGTGGTGGCGGCCTCGGGCGGCGCGCGCATGCAGGAGGGCGTGCTGTCGCTCATGCAGATGGCCAAGATCTCGGCCGCGCTGGCGCGCCTCCATGACGCCCGCCTGCCCTATCTGTCGGTGCTCACCGATCCGACCACGGGAGGCGTGACCGCCTCGTTCGCCATGCTCGGCGACCTCAACGTCGCCGAGCCGGGCGCGCTGATCGGCTTCGCCGGCCCGCGCGTCATCCAGCAGACCATCCGCCAGAGCCTGCCCGAGGGCTTCCAGCGCAGCGAGTTCCTGCTCGCCCACGGCTTCCTCGACCTGGTGGTCCCGCGCGCCGAGATGAAGGAGACGCTGGCGCGCTGCCTCCGGCACCTGCTCTGAGCTTGCCCCCCGCACCCGGACGCGCACAGCGGATCCTGGACCGCCTGGAGGTCCTGGGGATCCGGCTCGGCCTCGACAGCACCCGGCGGCTGCTGACCGCGCTGGGCGAGCCGCAGCTGCGCTTCCCGGCGGTGCTGGTGGCGGGCAGCAACGGCAAGGGCTCGACCTCGGCGCTGCTGGCGGCGATGGCCGGCGCGGCGGGATATCGCACCGGCCTCTACACCTCGCCGCACCTCGAAGCCGTCGAGGAGCGGCTGCGCATCGACGGCCGCGCCATCGGCGGCGAACGGTTGGGCGAGCTGCTGGAGCGGGTGGTGAGCTGCGCCGAGGAGCGGCTCGACCACACCCCCACCTACTTCGAGGCGCTCACCGCCGCGGCCTTCCTGTGGTTCGCCGCCGAGCGGCTGGACCTGGCGGTGGTCGAGGTCGGCCTCGGCGGCCGTCTCGACGCCACCAACCTCACCGCGCCGGTGCTGTCGCTCATCACCTCGATCAGCCTGGAGCACCGCGAGATGCTCGGCGACACCCACGCCGCGATCGCGCGCGAGAAGGCGGGGATCCTGCGGCGCGGCCGGCCGGCGCTGTCCTGGGTGGAGCAGCCCGAGGCGGCGGCGGCGATCCGGGAGGCCGCGGCGGCGGCCGGCGCCGGCTGGCGGGCGGCCGAGCGCGAGGTGACGGTCGCCGGCCGGGCGCCGCTCGGTGCCGGCGGCTGGGACGGGCAGGAGGTCACGCTGCTGACCCCTGCCGGACGCCACGAGCTGCGGACCCGGCTGCTCGGCGGTCACCAGGGGCGGAACCTGGGGCTCGCGGTGCGCGCCGCCGAGGTGCTGGCCGGGGCCGGCTTCCCGGCGCTCGACCGCGCCGCCATCGCCGCCGGCGCCGCCGCCTGCCGGTGGCCCGGGCGCGCCGAGGTGGTGAATCTGCCCGGCGGCCCGCGGGTGCTGCTCGACGCCGCCCACAACGCCGAGGGGGCCGGGGTCCTGGCCGGCCTGCTCGAGGAGATGGCGGCGCCGGCCGGCTCGACCGCCGTGGTCTTCGGCGTCCTGGGCGACAAGGACGCCGGCGAGATGCTGGCCAGCCTCGCGCCGCGGGCGCGCCACCTCGTCCTCACCACCCCGGTGAGCCCGCGCGCCCGTCCCGCCGCCGAGCTGCTGGCGCTGCTCGGCGGCGCGCACCCCGGTGCGCTGGCCGAGCCGGATCCCGAGGCCGCGCTGGCGCGGGCCCTGGCGCTGGGCGCCGAGACGGTCGTGGTCTGCGGCTCGATCTACCTGGTGGGAGCGCTGCGCCTGTGGCTGCGCCAGGCGTTCGGCGTGCCGTGGCCGGCCGTGGAGCGCCTGGAGGCGCCGCCCGGGCCGGCCTAGTCCCGCGCGGCTGCTCTACTTACCCTCGGTGTCGGAGCCGGAGCCGGAGCCGGAGCCGGGCTCCGCGGCGGTGGGCTTCTTGGCGGGCGCCTTCCTGGGCGCGGCCGTTCCCG
>JASLEW010000345.1 GCA_030150965.1 Thermoanaerobaculia bacterium
GACCTTCGAGGTGACGGGCTACAACTGGTCCACCGGCTGGACCACGGGCAACACCTGGGAGGACTATATCTATCGCGACGGCCTGCTGCTCGCCGGCTATCCCAACAACGCCCAGCGCCGCACCATGTCGGTGGACCACCTTGGCACGCCGCGCCTCATCACCAACGGCAGCGGCACCGAGAGCGCCTACCACGCCTACTTTCCCTACGGCGAAGAGGCAACCTCGACCGCTCAGGACTGCGGCACTCCACCCTGCGAGAGGATGAAGTTCACCGGCCACGAGCGCGACCTGGCCGAGCCGACCAGCGACCAGGACGACCTCGATTACATGCATGCACGATTGGCCAACCCGCTGACCGGCAGATTCCTGAGCCCGGACATCGTCGGTGGCTCTGTATCTATCCCTCAGAGCCTGAATCGCTATTCCTATGGCCGCTCCGACCCTCTGACTTTGGTAGATGCCAACGGCTTAGAGCCAGAGGCATTCCTTCTGACGGTCTCGGATCCGCACTGGGGAGGAGTCCGGACATGGCAGTTGGACTTTGCCACTCACTCGGCGATTTACATTTCAGACAATGATCCCTTGCGGCCGCTCAATGTGGTATTCGAGAATGGCGGCTCCTTGTCCCATGGAGTTGGCTCTCTAGCGCAATTCTTAGGACATGAGTCGCCTGAACAGATCATGCTTGGGTATCACCTAAACCTCACCCCTGAGCAGGTCAAGGGGATGTACGCTAGCCTTCTCGGGCAGTTTCGGTATCTTGGCTATAATGACCCGCGCACCGGCGAAGGTGTCTATTCCCAACGCCGCCGCTATGACCAGTTTGACTACAATTGCGCACAGTTTGTTTGTCAGCAGGTATTGAGTGCAGCTTCGGGGACCGGAATCTATCAAGTCGGCGACATTAGCTTCGCTGAGACGATTACAGTAAGAGCCTATCAGCCCGTGCTCTTCACGGCCGATCTTGTCGGGCTTCTCTATGGCCTCCGGCTAATTGATAACCCCTGGAGAGTTCCCTCGGGAGCAAACGTTATCTACTATCTTAGGTATAATCCTCCGGCTAAGTGACGCCGAACGATGGCAACAAGATCTTGGCTTCGTTCCGCTCTCGTACTCCTGCTGGCCCTCTTGCTCTTTGGGTGCATAGAGATCGTGGCGTGCATGCGAAGTAATTTGGAGAAGCTGCACGCGAAGGCAACGCAGGCAAGAATGGTTGAAATTATGCCCTACCTAATAGCCAGTCAGCCCCCCAGGATCGATAATCTCGCGGTCAGGATGTTATTGAGGACATACAAAACGGACGATGCGCTCGTGGATGGCTGGAGCCACCCCCTCGTTATCGAGACATGGCCTGACGAAAGAGGAGGCCCGCGTCATTATCGAATTACCGCCTTGGGAAGGTCAGGTCGGCGTAGCTCGTGCTGCAAGAGATCATTAGGCCACGACTGGGACAAGAATGCAGTGCTTCAAGATGGAGAGTGGCTGCAGCAATGGGGATATTGATACGTGCTTATTCTGGGCAAAGATGCAAAAGATGGCGGGTGCGCTCAGTTCGTCCAGGGGGCGCGCGGCCGCTGTCAAAAGTCCCTTAAGAATCGTCATGAGGTGCCTTACAATTCTGTGTCTCGCGGCGTTCATTTCGCTAGTGGTCGCCGCGCTTGCTTGCTTCCGGCCTCCACTGACAATCAAGCTCGGAAAGCAGTCTGTGGCCGTCGATGTGCAAACTTTGGGCGAATACCCCTCGAACCTTTCGCATCTCAAAATATCAGACGCAAGTGATCATCATCCAGTAGTAGAGATTTTTTCGGTCGGCGAGCAGCAATTTCGCACCTTGGTGCTGACCTCCGCTGGCGATTGCATCTGGGCAATGGACCCCGAAGGAGAGCACAGTGGCTATCGGGTCGTCAGGCCCGCGAAAGGTCCGTGCAAGCTTATGCCAGGCAGGCGTTACAAGGTCGAAGTGTGGGGGCACGATGACCTGACCCTGACCAAGAGAACGTCCGAATTCAGAATGCCGGGTTGACCAGTCTAATCCTAACAGGCTGCTGAAAACCCGGACAAACGGGCATAGAATAAGCCTCCAGGAGGAACCTGGGCCGATGCCAGCAGATCTTGAGTGCAGTCTCAGGGTCCGGAATCTACCAAGCCGGTGAGTTCAGGTTTGCTGAGACGATTACGGTAAGGGCATATCAGCCTGTAATCTTCACTGCCGATCTTGTCGGGCTTCTCTGTGGTCTCCGCCTGATCGACAATCCGTGGAGAGTTCCATCCGGCAGTAAGGTTATATATTATCTGCGATATAACCCGCCACCTCAGTGAGGTCCTAGAGAGATGGCAAGAAGATCTTGGCTGCGTGCTGTGCATGTCCTTGTGGCAGTATTTTTGTTCTTTGCTATCGCAGAAGTTGTGTCGTGCATTAGAGCTGATGTGGAGCGCCTGGCTGCCAAAACAACCCAGGCCAGGATGGCCGAGATAATGCCTTACCTCCTGGAGGATCGGCCAACCAAGGTCGATCGTGCCTCCGTTGAGGCTCTTTTGAGGAAGCTCGACTCGAGCGTTGCGCTTGTGGATGCCTGGGGCCATCCCCTGGTCATCGAGACATGGACTGATGAGGCCGGGCGACCTCATTATCGGATCACCGCCCTGGGAAGGTCGGGGCAGCGTAGCTCATGCTGCAAGAGTTCAGTGGGTCGCGATTGGGACAAGAACGCGGTGCTGCAGGACGCGACATGGTTGCAGCAATGGGACTTCTAGCCTAGCGGTGAACGCCTGGGCTCTCAAGGGAAAGAGGTGACGCCTGCCGGCCGAGAAGAAGCTGCTCCTGGCCGGCCCCTTCATGGACCAGTGACCGCCTGGGTTACACCCGGCTTGTCATCACGGGCGTGCGCTATTCTGGCGCCAAGACCTGACGTCTCGCAAAGTTCATAACTATCAGAAAGCATATGACCTGCCGATCGCAATTGAGGGATCAATGGAGGATCAAGGTCGTAGCAATCGGCGTGGTGCTGCTCTCCGGATGCGGCCTCCCCAAGCGGGCGCCAGTTCGCTACCTGATTCCCGAGGGCTATGTGGGCTGGATACAGATCGATTTCGATGTTGCAGGTGGATCCGAACCTGTCCGCGAAGGTAAGTACTTGGTCTTGCGTATTCCTCCCAATGGCCATCTGGTGAGCGCCGGTCACCTCGCTGTTGGCTGGGCAAGCGACGAGTACTACTACTACAATTCCACGACAAGAATTCGCACCAGGCTCCGGTGACCACTCATGGGGGGATGGTCTGGGGCGGTCATGTTGCCGAGAGCTTCGAGAGGGGCGTCAGATCTCCTCAATATGAAAGGATTTTCGTTGGCTCCGAAGCAGAGTATCGAGATCGTGGCGGCGACAACCAGCGTCTGCCACCGTCGGCAAGAAAGCCCGCGGCGGCTAGCAACTGATCAACCAGCCGCAAGGCTTAGGCTAGCGCAATTCTTAGGAGTCTATTCCCATTGCCGCCGCTATGACGAGCTCGACTACAATTGCGCACAGTTTGTTTGTCAGCAGGTATTGAGTGCAGCTTCGGGGACCGGAATCTATCAAGTCGGTGACATTGGCTGCCGGATCTCCGCCCTGGACCGCTCAGTTCGTCCAGGGGCCGCGCGGCCGGCCGGGGGGCGGGCTGTCCGGGCTGCCCGGGCCCCGCACCACGCGCAGGCCGCGGCGGCGGCGCATGCGGTCGAGCTTCAGCTGCAGCCAGCGGCGCTCCAGGCGCAGCCGCGTCTGGCGCAGGCCGCGGCCGTAGCCGCCGTCGCGCACGTAGAGGAAGCTCAGGCCGACGGCGGCGCTGATCCCGAGGAAGCCGGCGAGGTCGTGCGGCTGCGTCTGCAGGTAGCCGACGAAGGCGAAGAGGATCTCGATGCCGAGGAACCACCGGGCCTCGATCGGCAGCACGAAGAACAGCAGGATGGTGGCGCGGCGGTTGGCGGTGGCGAAGGCCGCCACCAGGATGGCGAGCAGCACCCTCTGTCCCTGGAGCAGCGGGAACCAGGGCCCCGCCGGCGGCTCGCCGGCCGCCTGCTGGAGCGCCGCGACGCCGAGCGCCACGCCGCCGGCCAGGGCGCCGGTGATCAGCACCAGCCGCCAGAAGTGCCGGCGCCCCAGCCCCAGGTAGGCGTCGCGCCCGAACATGTAGAGGATGAGCAGCTCGATCAGGAACCACAGGCTGGGACCGCCCCAGCCGATGAACGGGTAGGTGAGGAGCTGCCAGACGAAGCCGTAGCGCCAGACCAGGGGCGTCAGGCGCAGCAGCTCGACCAGGCCCGCCGTGGCGGCGAAGAACTGCAACGAGAAGGTGACGAACAGGGCGACGAGGACGATCAGCAGGTCGCGCGGCGGCGGTCCCCAGCCACCCGGCCCGCCGAGGCTGAAGCGCTGGTAGCTGGGTCCCCTGGGGCTCATGGGTGGCGGTGCCTGAACGGCGCCCGGCCGGCCCGTGCGCCGCGGGCATTCTACCCGTAGTCGGGCCGCGGGCGCGGCCCGCCGGCTACGACGGCCGCGATGGCCGCCAAGTAGGGCGCCGCCACGGCCTCCGTGCCGCGGCAGCGCCGTGGGCGCCCGCCGCGGCGCGGGCGGCGCTCAGCGCTGCATCACGAGTACTTCACCCAGCGCCAGATCTCCTGGAGCGTCGGCTTCTTGCCGTACATCAGGATGCCCACCCGGTAGACCCGGGCGCAGAGCCACACCATGCCCGCGATGGTCAGGAGGCAGAGCGCGTAGGCGGTGGCGATCTGCCACGCCGGCGGCATCTTGGCGGCGATGCGCAGCATCATCACCAGCGGGGTGAAGAACGGGAAGAGCGACATCCCGACTGCCAGCGTCGAGTCCGGGTCGTTGAGGATGGGCATGATGAACAGCAACGGCGGCACGATGAAGACCACCGCCACGCCGGCGAACTGCTGCGCCTCCTGGACGCTGTTGAACGAGGCGCCGATCATGGCGTAGAGGGTCGAGTAGAGGAAGAAGCCGAGCAGGAAGAGCAGGAAGAGATGGACGAGCACCACCGGCGACACCTCGGGCAGCACCATGCCGGCGGGCAGGGTGTACAGGGCGCCGAGGATGGAGGGCGTGGTCAGGATCACCACCGCGGCCACCCAGATGGCCAGCTGCGTGAGCGCCACCAGGCAGATGCCGACGAGCTTGCCGGTCATCAGCTCGGTCGGGCGGATGGCCGAGGCCACCACCTCGATGACGCGCGAGCTCTTCTCCTCCAGGACGCCCTGCATCACCTGCTGCCCGTAGATGAGGATCACCATGTAGAGCAGGAAGCAGAGGCCGAAGCCGAAGATGAAGCCGCCGGGACCCTGCTCGGCGCGGCTGCCGGTGGCCGAGATGCGCACCGAGCGCAGCTCGACCGGCCGCGTCAGCTCCTCGATCCTGGCCATGTCGAGACCGGCGGCGTGCAGGCGCCAGCGGCTCACCGCGTGCGAGACGGCGCTCGTCAGCACGGCCTGGGTGACCACGTTCGCCAGGCTGCTGGCGTGGTACTCGAAGCTGCCCTGCTTCAGCCCCTCGGCGGAGAGCCAGATCCAGGCGTCGTAGGTCTTGGCGCGCACCTCGCGGTCGAGCTCGGCGCGCTGCGCGGCGGCGTCCGGCCGCGCCCCGGTATGGGTGACGGTGAAATGGACCTCCGCGCCGCGCCCGCCGCGCTCCGGCCGCTCCAGCTCTTGCTGCACCGCGATGCCCAGGCCGTCCGCCGCCGGCGCGGCGCCCGCCGGAGCGGTCGCGTCGACGACGAGCAGCCGCTCCTCGGCATGGGTGCGCGAGGCCGCCAGCATCGGGCCGAGGATCATCGCGCCCATGAACACCGGCAGGACGGCGGTGGCGATCCAGAAGCCCTTGGTCTTGACCCGGGTGAGGTACTCCCGCTTGCCCACCACCAGCGCATGTTCAAGCTGCATCGTGCACCGCCTTGATGAAGATCTCCTCCAGGTCGGGTTCCTCGCTGCGGAACTCGCGCACCGCCAGGAAGGGCGCGATCTGCCGCAGCACGTCGGGTCCCGAGGCCCCAGGGCGCAGCAGCAGCTTCACCGCGGCGCCCTGCTCGTGGCCGCCGCGGTCCGGACCGTCGGCGGCGCGCCGCACCACCTGCTCGATCTCCGGCAGGCCGTCGAGCCGGGAGAGGTCGCCGTCGGCCACCAGGCGGTAGGAGTTGCCGCCCAGCCGCTGCTTGATCTCGCGCAGCTCGCCGGCGAGCACCACGCGCCCGTGCGAGATCAGGCCGATGTGATCGCACAGCTTCTCGGCCTGCTCCATGCCGTGGGTGGAGAAGAGGATGGTCTTGCCCTGCTGCCGGTACTCGGTGAGCAGCTCCTTGAACAGGCCCTGGTTGATCGGGTCGAGGCCGGAGAACGGCTCGTCGAGGATCAGGACGTCCGGCTGATGCAGCACGGTGCCGATCAGCTGGATCTTCTGCTGCATGCCCTTCGACAGCTCCTCGACCTTGCGCCGCCCCCAGCCGCCCAGCTCGACCCGCTCCAGCCAGGTGCGGATGGCCGGCAGCGCCTGGCCGCGCTTGAGCCCGTGCACCTCGGCCAGGAAGAGGAGCTGGTCGATGACCGTCATCTTGCGGTAGAGGCCGCGCTCCTCGGGCAGGTAGCCCATGCGCTTGAGGTCGGCGGCGCGCCGCGGATGGCCGAACAGCAGGATCTCGCCGCGGTCGGGCGCCAGGATGTCCATGATCATGCGCAGGGTGGTGGTCTTGCCGGCCCCGTTCGGGCCCAGCAGGCCGAAGATGACTCCCGAAGGCACCGCCAGCGAGATGTCGGACACGGCGACGAAGTCGCCGTAGCGCTTGTGCAGGTTTCGCAGCTCCAGGCTTGCGGTCATTCTCCCTCCTTTGCCTCCCCGCGCCGTCTCCCCGAGGCTAGCGCACCTGGCGCCGGCGGCGGAATCCACCGTTCGGTGGAGCTGTTCACGGATCGGCACCCCCAGTTACGCAGCCGGCGAAGGAAAGATCTGGCGGTCACCGGCGTGTCACCATCGGCCGGCCTTCCGCGGCCGGGCGCGGAGGGCGTATGCTGGCGCAACTCTGGCGCTCCGCGGACGTACATGACGGGCGGGGAACCATCACGAGGCTGCCGCCCGCGGCCAGCGGCCCGCGGGCCCACGGCCCCCGCAGCCCCCGCGGACCCGCCGGACCCGCGGCGGGCCGCGCGGCGCGCCGGG
>JASLEW010000379.1 GCA_030150965.1 Thermoanaerobaculia bacterium
GCGGCGGCCGCGGGGGAGGCGGCCCACGCCCCGGCCGGGCCGGCCTGGGGCGCCCGCCTGGAGTCCGGCTACGGGCGCATCCTCTCGGCCGCGCTGCGCCGGCCGCGGTGGGCGGTGGCGGCGGCGGTGCTGCTGGCCGCCCTGGGCATCGGCCTCGGCTGGAAGATGCCCAGCGGCTTCCTGCCGCAGATGGACGAGGGCGGCTTCGTCATCGACTACCTGACGCCGCCCGGCACGGCGCTGCCGGAGACCGACCGCATGGCGCGGCAGATCGAGCGGCTGGTCGCCGCGACGCCGGAGGTGGCGGCCTTCTCGCGGCGCACCGGCGCCGAGATGGGCCTCTACGCCACGCAGCAGAACAAGGGCGACGTGCTGGTGCGGCTCAAGCCGCGGTCGGAGCGCGCCCGCTCCGCCGACGAGGTGATCGCCGCGCTGCGCCCGCGGGTCCACGACGCGCTGCCCGGCGTGGACATCGAGTTCACCCAGATCCTCCAGGACATGCTCGGCGACCTGGAGGGCGCCGCCGCGCCGATCGAGATCAAGATCTTCGGCGACGACCCCGAGGTGCTCGGCGGCATCGCCGAGCAGGTCCAGACGGCGCTCGGCCAGGTGAAGGGCGTCGTCGACCTGGTCGGGGTGGAGACCGGCAACCCCGAGATCACCTGGGAGATCGATCCGGCGGCGGCCGGCCGCGCCGGCCTCACCGTCGAGCAGGCGGCGGGGCAGCTGTCGGCGGCGCTCCTGGGCGATACCACGACCGAGCTGCGCCTGGCGGACCGCACCATCCCGGTGCGCGTGCGCTACCCCGACCGCGACCGCTTCGACCCGGCGCGCCTCGCCGCCCTCACCCTGCGCGGCGCCGACGGGGCCCTGGTGCCGCTGGCCAACCTCGGGCACCCGGTGTCCGCCAACGGCCAGAGCATCCTCACCCGCGAGGACCTGCGGCAGATGGCGCTGGTCACCGCCCGTCTGGAGGGGCGCGACCTGGGGAGCGCCGTGGCCGAGATCCAGCGCCGGCTGCGGGCGCTGCGCCTGCCGGTCGGCTACTCGGTCGAGGTCGGCGGCCAGTTCGAGTCCCAGCGCCAAGCCTTCCGCGAGCTGCTGACCGTCTTCGCCATCGCCGCCGCGCTGGTGCTGGTCATCCTGCTGTTCCAGTTCCGCGAGTGGCTGCCGGCGGTGCTGCTGCTGGCCGCCGCTCCCCTGTCGCTGGGCGGCGCCTTCGCCCTGCTCTGGGCCACCGGCACCGAGCTCAACGTCTCGTCGGCCATGGGCCTGATCCTGCTGGTCGGCCTGGTGGTCAAGAACGGCATCGTGATGCTCGACTACGCGCACCGGCTGCGCGCCGCCGGCACGCCCCTGGCCGAGGCCATCGGCGCCGCGGCGCGGGTGCGGCTGCGGCCGATCCTCATGACCACCCTCTGCACCCTCTTCGGCCTGCTGCCGCTGGCCCTCGGCCTGGGCGCCGGCGCCGAGCTCCAGAAGCCGCTGGCCCTGGCGGTCATCGGCGGCCTCGGCCTCTCCACCCTGGTGACCCTGCTCGCCGTGCCGTCCCTATACCTGGCACTGCATGGACGACAATCAGATAGACAAGTTTGACAGTCTGAGAGGTATGGGCAGCCCGGTCCGGCCGGCGGCGCCTTCGGAGATCAGAACCGCGTGCCCAGGGCGCCCTTGGCGTCGTCCCGGCGGCTCCCGGGCGCGGCGGCCACGTTCACCCGCACCCGCGACAGCTCGACGCCGGAGTAGTAGTGGTAGAGGATCTCGCGGTAGGTGTGGCCGCGCTGGGCCATGCCGTAAGCGCCGACCTGGCAGAGGCCGACGCCGTGGCCCCAGCCGCGGCCGGTGAAGAGCCATCCGGCCTCGTGCTTGGGCGGCGCGAGGCGCTTGGCGGTGAACAGCGTGTCGGGCACGTCGAGCGTCCAGCGCACCGCCAGGCCGTCCACCTCGGCGGTGCGGCCGCCGTCGCCCTCGATGAGGATCTTGCCCACCCGCCCCGAGGCGCCGCGCTCCAGGATCTCGAAATTGCGGAACCCGAGCCCGGGGAAGCGGGTGCCGATGGTGCTCGCGAGCTGCGCGTCGGTGTGGTAGCGGGTCCACGAGCTGTACGGGCTGGTGCGGTCGAAGGCCACCCCTTCGAGGTTCACCTCCTGCACCGCCGCCAGCAGATGGGTGTCCTGCCAGAACAGGGTCAGGTTGTCGCCCGGCACCAGCGCCAGGCCGGCGGCGGCCAGGTCGGCGCCGCGCTTGCGGAAGGTGGCGAGGTGCTCGGGCACGGCGATGGCGCGGTCCTCCTTGCCCGAGCGCACCGTCAGCCTGCCGTCGGCCAGGGAGAGGAACGACACCGCCTCGCGCCGCACCACCTGCAGCATCTCGGCGAGGGCGAGGAGCATCCGCTCGACCTCGTCGTCGCGCAGCGCCTGGTCGGGCGGGCCGGTGAGCAGGCCGCTCCTGGCCAAGTAGGCGGCGCGGCGGCGGTCCTCGTCGCTCCAGTCGGCGGGCGGGTCCTTCACCAGGTACGAGACGTCCTGCGGCGCGAGCAGCACCTTGGCGTCGAGCGCCATGTCGAAGGCCGAGGCCACGAAGCGCTGCACCTGGCGGCGGTCGAGCGCGGTCAGCCGCTCGCGGTCCGGCGCCGGCAGCCCGGCGAGGAGCGCCAGGTGCTCCAGCCGGCCGGCCAGCTCCTGGGGCGGCGCGGCGCCGGCGGTGAACGCCGGCAGCAGGCGGCGGGTGAGGCCGGCGGGGAAGGCCGAGCCCGCCGGCAGGTCGCCCTCCAGCCGCACCACGCCCTCCTCCATGCACGGCACCCCCTTGAGGTAGGGCTCCTCCTTGAAGGGGAACATCACCTTCACGTCCTCGGTGTGGCCGCCGCAGGTCGAGCTGTAGAGCGCATCGACCAGCTCGCCGTGGTAGAGCAGCACCTGGCCGGCGGTCTCGCTCACCGCGCGGTCGGAGAGCGGGTGCTCGACGTCCATGCCGCCGTACACCTGGCAGCGTGGCGTGGCGCAGATGTCGTAGCCCTCGCGCGAGAACTCGCCCAGGTTGCGCAGCGTGTAGGTGCGCGCCGCCACCGCCTGCGCCTTGAGCGCCTCGAGCTGGCGGTACTGCTCGGGGCCCATCTCGCTCGGCACCACGCCGCGCAGGTAGTCCTCGACCGGCAGCTCGTTGATCAGGTTGAGCGTGCCGCGGTCGTTCAGATACAGCAGGATGCGGCCGCGGTAGCGATGCCCCTGGACGCGGATGCCGCCGTCGCCCTGCGGGTCGATGGCCACCCAGCGGCCGGGGTAGACCGTCGAGGCGTCTCCCTGGACGACCCGCAGCGCCGGCTCCGACACGCTCCCCCCGTCGTAGACCACCAGGGCGCCGGTGACGCCGATGGTCGAGAGGCGCCGCAGGTCGCTCTCCGCCGCTTCGCGGGTGGCGTAGCGGCCGACCCGCACGCGGTAGAGGTCGATGCCGGCGTCGAAGTGGGCGTCCCCCGGCTCGCCGGTGTCGCGCTCCAGGCGGCGCGCCAGGTCCTGCGCCTGCCCCTCGTCGCGCAGCGCCGCCACCTGCAGGCGGTAGACCCCCTGCTGGGCGGCGCCCGCCGCCGGCTCGACCCGCACCGCCATCACCGCCGCCGCCACCCTGCCGCCGGCCGACACCAGGAGACCCGCCTCGCAGCACGGCAGCGACACCACCGGCAGGTCGCTCGCCAGCCCCACCTTGAGCAGGATCGGCACCGTCTGGCCGCTCTCGCCGATGGGCTCGACGC
>JASLEW010000489.1 GCA_030150965.1 Thermoanaerobaculia bacterium
GAGCGCGCCGGAGGCGGCGGGGGGCCGGCCGGCACCTCGATCTCGGTCTCGTCGATCACCGTGCCGGGGGGCACCCCGGTGGGCGGCGGCGGCCCCGTCTGCAGGGCGGCCGGCGGCAGCGAGCGCGGGGGCGGCGATGGCGGAGGGCCGGCCGGGGCGGCGGCGAAGCGGCGCGGGGTCGGAGGGGGAGGGGGGAAGGGGGCCGTCTGCAGCGACGACAGGGGGACGCCGCCGGTCTGGCGCCCCTGCAGCTCGGCGACCTGCTGCCGCAGGCGGCTGATCTCGACCTCGTTGACCGCCGCCTTGCGCTGCAGCTCGAGGACCCGCTCCTGCAGCTCGCGGATCTGGTCGCCCTGGTCGGGCTGGCCGCCCGAGGCGCAACCGGCGGCGAGCAGCAGGGCCGGGAGGAGCAGGGCGGGAAGCCGGCCGCTCATCGCAGCGCCTTCCCCTCCGGCGCCTTCGGAGCGGCCGGGATGTCCTTGACCAGCTTGCTGTTCGGGTACTCGCTGCGCAGCCGGTCGAAGGCCTTCTTGGCCTCCTCCGGCTTGCTGATCCGCCGGTAGGCGAGTCCCAGCTCGTACATCACCTTGTCCATCTGGCTGTACTTGGGGTACGTCTTCATCAGGTACTCGAAGCGGCTGATCGCCGCCAGCGGGATGCCGTAGCGCAGGTAGAAGTGGCCGACCACGTACTCGTGCTCGGCCAGGTTGGCGTTCACCACCGCCAGCTGCTCCTGGGCCCGCGTCGCGTACTCGCTGGTGGGGTAGATGCGGATCAGCTCCTGGTAGGCCTCGACGCTCTTGCGGGTGACGTTCTGGTCGCGGTCCGCCCGCTCCATCCGCTTCGCCAGGCTGTTGGCGATCTGGAACTGCACGTAGGACGCCTGGTCGCTGGTCGGGAAGCGGTTCAGGTAGTCGCGGTACTTCGCCTCCGCCTGGACGAAGTTGCCGGAGCCGCCCTCCAGGTAGTAGGTGTCGGCGGCCAGCAGCAGCCCCTCGCGCCCGACCTTCGAGTTGGGCTCGACCTCGAAGGCGTGGGTGAACAGCGGGCGGGCCCGGGAGTACTGCTTCTTGGCCAGGAAGTCCTTGCCCTGCGCCAGCGACTCCTCGGCCGACAGCTTGAGCACCGGATCGGACGGCGTGCCGGCCTTGCAGGCCGCCTGGGCCAGGCAGGCCGCCGCCAGGAGGCTGGCGGCGAGCCGCAGGCCGCGGCGCGGCGCCCCCCCGGCGCGGAGCGGCGGGCGGGGGTCTGCGGCCCGCGCGGGCCGAAGGAGCCCGAGGGCTCCGCGGAGACCGCGGAACGCGGAGGATCGGCCCGGCCCGCGGGACGGCCGGGCGGCGGCGCATCGAGGTGTCACTGGATTCATGTTCTCTCCGACCGGCTGAGCGAGATCAGCTCGGACATGGCCTGGGCAGGATCAGCCTCGGCGAAGACCGCCGTTCCCACGACGCAGACCTCCACGCCGGCGGCGACCACCTCGCCAATGTTACCGCGATCGATGCCCCCATCCATCGCGATGGAGACCGGCAGGTTGCCCTCCTCCCGAATGAGCCGCCGCAGGCGGCGCGCCTTCTCCAGGCTGCGCGGCAGGAATACCTGCCCGGAGAAGCCCGGGTTCACCGACATCAGCAAGACATAGTCCAGGCGCGGCAGCGCGTCGATCAGCACCTCGACCGGCGTCGCCGGGTTGACCGCCACGCCGGCCGCGGCGCCGCCTTCGCGGATGCTCTGCAGCAGCCGGTCCAGGTGCGTCGCGGCCTCCCAGTGGACCGCCACCCGCGCCGCGCCCGCCCGCAGGTAGTCGGCGAGCAGCCGGTCCGGGTTGGCGACCATCAGGTGCACGTCGAGCGGCAGGCGGGTGCGGCGCTTGAGGGCGGCCACGACCGGGATGCCGAAGCTCAGGTTGGGCACGAAGTGCCCGTCCATCACGTCCACGTGCACCAGCGCGGCGCCGCCGGCCTCGCAGGCGGCGACCGCCGTGCCGAGGGCGGCAAGGTCGGAGGCCAGGATCGAGGGGGCCAGCTTCATCATGGGGCTCCGTCGGCGGTCGCCACCACTAGCGAGATCGGATCGTTGACCGTCAGCGGGTGGCCGGGCAGGGGGAACTGGCGCAGGATCACCCCCGCCGCCACGCCCTCGTAGCGCTCGTACTTGACGCTGCCGAAGCGGAAGCCCCGCGCCTCGAAGAACTGCCGCACCGGGTCGTAGTGGCGGTAGACCAGGTCGGGCATCAGGAAGCGCCGGTCGCTCGCCGCCATCGCCAGCAGCAGGTTGACCGGCGAGGCCGGCGGCACCTCGTCGCCCGGGTCCGGGTCCTGCTCCATCACCGCCCCGGCCGGCCGGTGCGGATCGAAGGCGCCCTCGATGCTCCCCACCTCCAGCCCGAGGCCCGAGAGGGTCACCTGCGCCGCCGGCAGCGCCGCGCCGGCCAGGCTCGGCACCCTCACCCGCCGGGGGCCGAGCGACAGGATGACCTCGACGCTGCTGCCGCGCTTGACCACCGTGTGCGCCTCCGGGCTCTGGCGCACGATGTGCCCCGCCGGCACCCGGTCGTCGTAGCGCCCGCCGCCGTCGGCGCGGCGCAGGCCCAGGTCGAGGGTGGCCAGCAGATCGGCCGCCTCGGCGCGGTTCATCCCCACCACGTCCGGCACCGTCATCACGCCGCTGCGCACGAAGAGGCTGAAGGCGGTGTAGCCGGCGGCCAGGAACACCGCCAGGAGAAGCACCAGGTAGGCGACGAACCCGAGGCCGCCGAGGAGTCGCCGCAACATGTCCGGCAGTGTACCAAACCCCTGCCGGGCACCCGCGCATAGAATGCGGAACCATGCCCCGCTCGCCACGCGCTCCCTCCCCGGCGGCGAGACCGCCGGCGGCGGCGCGGCTCGCGGCCGCGCCCCGGGCGGGAAGGAAGCTCCCGGCGCCGGC
>JASLEW010000490.1 GCA_030150965.1 Thermoanaerobaculia bacterium
GTGGCCAGCGGCGGCGCGACCGGGGCGGTCGGCGCGGCCGGGGCGATCGGGGCGATCGGGGCGATCGGAGCCAGGCGCTCGAAGGTGAGGCGCGGCACGTACACCGTCGCCGAGTCGTTGAGCGCCAGCAGCACCGGCCCGAGCGCCAGCGCCGAGGCGGTCGAGGCGATGAGGATCGTCAGCTCCTGGAGGCGCGGCGTGCTGCCGACCAGGAACCCGGTCTTCAAGTCCTGCGAGATGGTGCCGCCGTTCGAGGCGGCGATGCAGACGATGGCCCCGACCGAGAGCGCCGTCACGTAGTAGCCGGGCCCGGTCCAGTGCAGCTCCAGGAAGATCAGGCAGGTCAGCAGCAGCGTCGCCACCGTCATCCCCGAGATCGGGTTCGAGCTGGAGCCGATCTCGCCGGTCAGCCGCGAGGACACGGTGACGAAGAGGAAGCCGAAGAGCACGATCAGCACCGCGCCGACCAGGTTCATGTGCAGCGACGACGCGACCTGGATCATCGCGATCAGCGCCACCACGCCGCCCACCACCACCCTGAGCGGCAGGTCGTCCTCGGTGCGCAGGCGCCCGCCGGCGGTCCCCGCCGCGCCGGCCGCCGCGCGCCGGCGCCGCAGGTCCGCCAGGCCCCCCGTCAGCCCCTGCCAGATGGTGGGCAGCGACCGCACCAGGCTGACGACGCCGCCCGCGGCGACCGCGCCGGCGCCGATGTAGAGCACGTAGGCGCCGCGGATCTGGTCCGGGTCCATGGCGGCGATCGGCACCGTGCCGGGCGGCAGCACGCCGCCGCCCTGGCCGAAGAACCTGATCGCCGGGATCAGCACCAGGTAGGCGAGCACGCCGCCGCCGCACATGATGGCGGCGATGCGCGGGCCGATGATGTAGCCGACGCCCAGCAGCTCGGGCGAGATCTCGGCGGCGACCGAGCCGCCCTCGAAGGGCGCGCGGAAGATGCGCTCCGGCACGTCCTTCCACAGCTTGAGCGCGACGTTGAGCGTCTTGTAGAGGAGCCCGATGCCGAAGCCGGCGAAGATGGCCCGGCCGCCGGCCGCGACCGCCTCCAGGGACACCTCGGACCCGCCGTCCGCCGCCGCGGCGTCCGCCGGCCCGCCGCCGGCCGCGGCCGTCAGGCTGCCGGCGTCCATGGCGCCCGCCGGGCCTGGCGCGATCTCCCCTGCCGCCGCCGCGCCCCGCGCCGCGATCCGGTGCTCCTCGGCGGTGGCCGCGGCCTTGAGCACCTCGGCGCACGCGGTGCCCTCGGGGAACTTCAGCTCGGCGTGCTGCTCGACGATCATCGCCCGCCGCAGCGGGATCATCATCAGGATGCCGAGCATGCCGCCGAGCACCGACACCAGCATCACCCGGGTGATCTCCAGGTCGAAGCCCAGGATCAGGATCGCCGGCATGGTGACGCCGATGCCGAAGGCGATCGATTCGCCGGCCGAGCCGGCGGTCTGCACGATGTTGTTCTCGAGGATGCTGCGCTGGCGCAGGCCGAACAGCGCCAGCAGGCGGAACATGGCGATGGCGATCACCACCACCGGGATCGAGGCGCTCACCGTCAGCCCCACCTTGAGCACCAGATAGAGCGACGAGGCGCCGAAGACGATGCCGAGCACCGTGCCGGTCGCGAGCGGCAGCAGCGTCAGCTCGGGCAGCGTGACCGCCGCCGGGATGAACGGCCGCGGTGGTGGCAGCTCAGTTGACGGCATGGGGAACGGCGAGGGAGAACGGCGCGATCGCGGCGTCGAAGCCCTCGCCCCCCTTGCCGCCGCGGTAGACCATGCGGTAGGAGCCGTGCATCGAACCGACCGCGGTGGCCAGCGGGCAGAAGCTCGTGTACTCGAAGCTCTCGCCGCGCGCCAGCACCGGCTGCTCCCCCACCACGCCCGGGCCCTGCACCCGCTGCTCCTCGCCGTTGCCGTCGACGATCACCCACTCGCGGCTGACCAGCTGCACCGGGGCGCTGTCGACGTTGGAGATGCGCACGCGATAGGAGAAGAAGTAGTAGCTCTCCTGCGGCGAGCTGCGCTCCGGGTCGTAGGCGCTCTCGACCTGGACGCGGATGCCGCGCGTCACCGTGTCGCTCACGGCGGCCGATTATAGAGCGCGGCCCCGCCCGTTGCACCGGCGGCCCGGGCGGCGGCTCAATGCGCCGCCCGGCCGGCCTCGCCCTCCGGCCGCGCGCGGTCCCCCGCGGCGGCGGCGCGGACGAGCTGCGCGATCTCCTGCTTCAGCCGGCGGTGCTCGGAGTCGCGGACGTAGATCATGTGCCCCGAGAGGAAGCGCACGAAGCGGATGTGGCTCCTGAGCTCCGGCGGCAGGCCCATGTGGTCGATGGTGTAGATGGAGTCGAAGTAGGGGGTGGCGAGATCGAACACCCCGCCGGTGACGAGCACGCGCAGCGCCGGGTTCTTCACCATCTCCTGGCGCAGCGGCTCGGCGACGTCCACGTACTGGTTCTCGTAACCCTTCCAGCTCCACGGGAACACCTTGGGGTTCTCCCGCTCGTACACCGCGTCGTCGTCGTACCTCAGCTCGCGGCGGATGTAGTCCTGCACCGCGGCGGCGTAGGGGCCGTCGAGCGACACCGAGGCCGGGTCGAACTCCGGGAACTCCCCTCCCGCGTCGAGGTCGCGGCCGGTGAAGCGGGTGTCGAGCCGGCCCAGCGTCCGGCCGCTGTCGCGCAGCAGCTCCTTGGTGAAGCGGCCGATCTCCGGCCGCAGGTTGACGCGCAGCACGTAGTCGAGCGACAGGCCGCTGTAGCGCGCGAGCTTGGCCGCGACCTGCTGCCGGCGCTCGGCCGGCAGGCGGTCGCCCTGGAGCAGCGCCGGCGCGTACTCGTCGAGCGCGAACGCCTCCGCCTCGGCCAGCGTCCTGTCGAGGTCGGCCTGCAGCTCGGGCGCCAGCCGGTGGTGGAACCAGGCGGCGGCGGTGTAGCTGGGCAGGATGATCGGGTAGGGCAGGTCGTTCCCGGGGTCGAAATCCTG
This sequence comes from Thermoanaerobaculia bacterium, assembly GCA_030150965.1. Classification (GTDB taxonomy): domain Bacteria; phylum Acidobacteriota; class Thermoanaerobaculia; order Multivoradales; family UBA5704; genus JASLEW01. Next base: position 2,991 of record JASLEW010000490.1, read on the forward strand.
GTCCAGCCAGTTGAGCACCGCGGACACCAGCACCACGCCGTTGAGCTGCATGCCGTAGCGCTCGTCCAGGTAGTGCGCCAGGCCGGCGGCGCGGGTGGTGCCGTAGCTCTCGCCGGCCAGGAACTTGGGCGACGCCCAGCGCCGGTTGCGCGTCACGTAGAGACGGATGAACTCGCCCACCCAGGCAATGTCCTCCTTGACGCCGTGGAACTGCTTGGCGTCCTGGCCCGGCAGGGCGCGGCTGTAGCCGGTCGAGACCGGGTCGATGAACACCAGGTCGGTCACGTCGAGCAGCGACATCGGGTTGTCGATCAGCCGTCCCGGCGGCGGCAGCGCCATGCCCTCCGGGTCGCGGGCGACCATCTTGGGGCCGAACGCTCCCATGTGCACCCAGAGCGACGCCGCTCCCGGGCCGCCGTTGAAGGCGAAGGTGAGCGGCCGCGTGCCCGGGTCCGCCACGCCGTCGCGGGTGTAGGCGATGTAGAACAGCGACCCCTTGGGCGCACCGTCGTCGTCCTTGAGGATGACGTTGGCGGCGGTCGCCGAGTAGGGGATGCTCTGCCCGTCCAGGGTGATGGTGTGCCGCGTGGTGGAGGTCCGCTCCTCGGGCAGTTTCTTCTCCTTCTCCTTCTCCGCCGACGTCGCCCCATCGGCAGACTTGGCAGCGCCACCGGCGCCACCGGCGCCGCCCGCGGCGGCAGCCTGCGCCAAGCCGGGCGCCGGGCGCGCCATGGCGAGGGCCAGGGCCAGGAGAGCGGGGAGCAGCAGGGCGGCGGAGAGCACGGACCGGTTCGGCATTGGGAGCATTGGGGTCTCCATGAGCAGGGCTGCGCCCGGAGCGCGGCGCGCACCCCTCCGCATACGGCGCGGCCGGCGCCAGGTTGCAGCCCGCCGCGCTGCTGCCCGCCGCAAGCCTGGGGCAGGCGGCGGATCAGGACCGCGGGCCGGGCCCCTGCCGCGGGGTTTCGGCTAAGATCGCCTCAGCTCAGCCAGAAGCGAAGCGGTAGGGGGTACGGAGAAGGGCACAGGAGACGGCGTATGGACGACGGCGGCGACAGGCATTTGGCAACCCGAGGGAGCAACCGGAACGGCGGCGTCGGCGCAGGTGGCGCAGGCGGCGCGGGCGGCCGGCCGCCCCGGGATCACGAGGCCGGCGCCCCGGAGG
>JASLEW010000543.1 GCA_030150965.1 Thermoanaerobaculia bacterium
CTCGACCGCCGCCGCGCCGCATCCCGCGGGGGGCGGCGCCGCCCCCCGGCCGGTCAGGCTAGCGGCCAGGGCAAGCTGCAGCTCGGCGAGACTCATCGAGGATCTCCCGCGCCCGCCGCACCTCGCCGAGAAGCTCGGCAAAGGGCGGCAGCTCGTCGTCGCGCTCGACGATCACCGCCGCCAGGTTCGGCGCCCGCGGCGCCAGCCATTCGAGCAGCGCCCAGGACTCCTCCGGCACCGGCCGGGTGTGGGTGTCGGCGTACTCGCCCTGGTGCCAGACGCCGCCGGCGAGGTGCACCTCGACCACCCGGTCGAGCGGCAGCGCCGCCAGGTAGCCGAAGGGGTCGCCGCCGTGGTTGGCGGTGTTGGCGTGCACGTTCTCCAGGTCGAGCAGCAGGCCGGTGCCGGCCGCCTCGACCACCGCGCGCACGAACTCGGGCTCGCTCATCTCCGCGCCCGGCAGCGGCAGGGTGTAGGCGATGTTCTCGAGCAGCAGCGGCACCCCCGGGATGGCGCGGCGCAGCGTCTCGACGTTCCGCGCCACCGTGGCGACCGCGGCGCGGGTGAACGGCAGCGGCGTCAGATGGCCGAGGTCGAGGCCGCCCGCCCGCGTCCAGGCGATGTGCTCGGAGAACCAGGGCGGCGCGAGCGCCGCGGCCGCGCGCTCGATCTGCCCGAGGCGCGCCGGATCGAGCCCCTCGGCGCTCCCCAGCGACAGGCCGATGCCGTGCAGCAGGAGCGGCACCGCCGCGCGCAGGGCGGCGAGGCGCCGGCGGTCGCGCTCCCCCGCCAGGTCCTCGACGATGCACTCGACGGCCCCCAGGGCGGCGCGGTGCTCGACCACCTCCCAGCTCCACGCCTCGCGCCAGCTCACCCCGGCGCCGAAAAAGGGGAGGTGCCGCGCCGCGCCGGCGTCCCACTCAGCTGCCGCAGCCACCGCACCCTCCCCCACCGCCGCAGCCGCCGCCACCGCCGCAGCTCGAGCCCCCGCCGCAGCTCGAGCCCCCGCCGCTGCCCGCGAGGTTGGCGGAGGCCGCGCGGAGCATGGTCGCCAGGCCGGCCAGCGGCGGCACCCGCGCCAGGCCGTAGATCGCCGCCGCCAGCGCCACCTGGCGCGGCTGGACCGCGCGCCCCTGCGCCACCTGGTCGAGCAGGCCGGCGTGCGTCTGCCGCAGCCACTCCAGGTAGCGCTTCCCGGCCGGCGTCGCCACCGGCGGCGCGAGCACGACGAGGATCGCCAGCAAGTAGACGAGCATCATGAGGATGAGCAGCCCGATGTTCGGCCTGCCGCGGCTCACCGCCACCAGGAGCTTCGCCACCCCGAGGCCGAGGACCGCCGCCGCGGTCAGGTTGCGCAGCCAGCGGAAGGGCGCCTGGCGGGCAGGGGTCCAGGCCACGCCCGCGCTCTCCAGCTCCTGCTCCATGCCGGCCAGGCGGGCGCCGAGCGCGGTCGCGAGCTTGCGGGCGACAGTCGGCGTGGCGGCGCCGTCGCCGATCGCGTCCAGCCCCTCCTGCTCGATCGGCATCAGGCCGGCGGCGGCGGCGGCCGGAGCGCACCGGACCTGCTGCCGGTCGAGGGTGATCAAGTCGGCCGACAGCAGGTAGCCGAGGACCATCCGCACCGCCTCCTCGCGGCCGACGCGCAGCCGGGCGATGTGGTACGCCTCCTCCTCGCGCGGGAACCACCCCTCGCTCCACCGTGCGGTGAGGGCGACGCCGCTGCCGCCGGCGGCGAACGCCCGGCGCAGCATCCAGGCCGCGGCCAGCCCGGCCACGCCGAAGAGCAGGTAGAAGGCGAGGAACTGCGGCCCCGGCAGGTCGAGGGGGTTCAAGCCGGCGGCTCCGCCCCTGCGCCGACGGTGCCGGCAGCGCCAGCCGAGCCAGCCGAGCCGGCCGTGCCAGCCGATCCGGCCGTACCGGCCGTGCCAGCCGTGGCGGCCGTGGCGGCCGGGCCAGCCGTGCCAGCGGCACCGGCCTCGACCGCCGCGACGAGGGCATCGAGCAGGCCCAGGTAGGCGCCGGCCTGGGAGAGCACCGCCGCGTCCTCGGGCCGCCGGTCGCGCCGCCGCAGGGCGGCGAAGGGGGCCATCGCCCTCTCGTCGAGGCCGAGCTCGCGCGCCGCCTGGCGCAGCAGCGCCGGGCGCTCCAGCGGCAGCTCGGCGCCGCGCCCGCGCAGGTAGGTGCCGAGCGCCACCGCCAGCTTGGGCAGGCTGCGCACCAGGAGGTCCCAGAGGACCGCCGGCTCGGCGCCGCGCTCGAGCGCCTGGCGGCGCAGGCGCAGCTGCATGTTCTTGAGCTCCTGCACGGTGCGGAAGCGCAATGCCTGGGCATCGACGGCGATGCCCGCGAGGTGCAGGTCGCCGTGGAGCAGGCGGTGGAACAGCTGCATGTCCAGGATGCGCGCCGGGAAGAGTCGGGCCGCGGCGCGCAGGTCCTCCGGGGTGGCGACGAAGGCCGACACCTGCGCCCGCCGGTACGCGGCGGTCAGCACCGGCGCCAGCGGCAGCAGGGCGGAGAGGCCGCCGTCGGCCACCACCACCAGGAGGTTCACGTCCGAGAGGCCGGGGGTGAACCGCCCCTTGACCAGGCTGCCGTAGAGCGCCACGCCCAGGAGGTTCTGGCCCCCGGCCGCCCGCAGCTCGCGCACCACCTCCTCGATCACCACCTCGACGTCAGTGCCGGCGGCCGGACGCTGCGCTGCCATGGGATCCCCCTTCGCGCGTCACGCTGAACGGATTCTACCAGCCGCCGGGGGCGGGGGCCGGCCACCGTGGCGATCGCGGCGGTGACACTCCGCCGGCGGCGCGGCGGAGATCCGGCGGCGGAGGTCCGGCGGCGGTGGGCCGGTAGCGGAAGACCGGCGGCGGGCCGGCGGACGTGAGAGACTTCCACCCATGATCCAGCACATCCGCCACCCCACCGTCGTCCAGGCCGCCGGCAACAAGCCGAAGCGGATCGAGGAGTTCGTCGGCGGCGTCAACACCGGCACCGCCGCGGTGAGCATCGCCCGCATGCGCAGCCCCGGCGGCTGGGTGGAGCCCGGCCAGCGCCCCGAGTTCGACGAGTACACGCTGGTGCTCGCCGGCCTGCTGCGGGTGGCGAGCGCCGAGGGCACGATCGACGTCCGCGCCGGCGAGGCGGTCGTCGTGCCCCGAGACACCTGGATCCAGTACTCGACCCCGGAGCCCGACGGCGCCGAGTACGTCGCGGTGTGCCTGCCCGCCTTCTCCCCCGCGACCGTGCACCGCGACGGCTAGGGGGCCGTGTCCTGGCGAGGGCGGCGAGGGCGGCGCCGCCCAGGGCCGCCGCCTCAGCGCGGCGGGTTGTGGGTCAGGTCGTTGCTCACCTGGTGCTGCAGCGCCCTGGACTGGTCGAACTTGGTGAACCCGGCGAGCTGCCGCGTGCTCACGGTGAAGCCGCACCCCAGGATGAAGTCCCATTGCGCCGGATCCTTGCAGGGCTCGGGCGGCTTGGTGCCGGTGGTCGAGCCGGACCACTGCGCCGACTCGGTCCCCCAGGGGACGGGGATCGGCAGCAGGGGCGGGCCCGTCGCCGTCACCTTGGCGGAGTAGCCCAGGACCAGCACCGGATCGCCCTCGTGCTGCGAGGCGCAGCAGTCGAGCGCCTCGGGATCGCAGCCGGCGGTGAGGGGCTTGGAGGAGAAGACGGTGTGGATCTCCACCCAGCTGTCCGGGGCGGGCGGGCCGCAGGTGCCGGCGGCGCCGTGCTGGCCGCACCGCGGCTGCACGTTCTCGATCTGGCAGTGATAGTGCTGGCCGCAGCGGCGCAGCACGAACTGCCTGCCGTCCGAGCGCCGGGTGTAGGTCACCGCATCGGTGACGCCGTGCACCGGGGTCACGGTGAAGGTCGGATGCTGGTCGTAATGGTCGAGCACGCGCGGGCTTTGCGGGTTCGGGCAGAGACCGGCGGCCGGCGCCGCCGGCGGCGGGGCCGCGAAGGCGGCGCAGGCGGGCAGCAAGGCCAGGATCACGAGGCTTGCGGAGCAGAGGCAAATCCGGACGCGCATCTTGCGACCTCCTCCAGCGGCTGGCGGTTCACGTCGTCAGGGAACGCCCGCAGGGAGAGTCCGCGGCGCGCGCCCTCGCGGGCGCCGCTGAAAGCTTCCCTCGGCACAGCTTCAGCTGATCTTTGAATGATACGACAATTTGGCGGCAATTGCCCGGGCCGCTGAGCGACCGCTGTATGATGAGGCGCCGGTGGCCGGTGCCTGCCGCCCTGGCAGGACGCGCCGCCGCGGCTCAGCGGCCGCATCGCCCGATCACTCCCATCGTCCATGGTCCCCCATGGGTTCCGTTGACAACGACAAGGAGGTTCAGATGGTCACAGTCGCCCTGCTCGTGCGCCTGGAGGTCAAACCCGGCAAGGAGAAGGAGGTCGCGGACTTCCTGCGCGGCGGCCTGCCCCTGGCCCAGGATGAGCCCGCCACCACGGCCTGGTTCGCGCTGCAGCTCGGGCCCACCACCTTCGGCATCTTCGACGCCTTTCCCGACGACGCGGGGCGGCAGGCGCACCTCGCCGGCCGCATCGCCGCGGCGCTGATGGCCAAGGCGCCGGAGCTCCTGGCGCAGCCGCCCGCGATCGAGAAGGTGGACGTGCTGGCGGCCAAGCTCCCCGGCGGCAGCTGAGCGGTTCCCGCCACACCCCGCCGCCTCCAGCTGCGCCAGGTCGGTGGGCGCCTCCTGCCGGGCCGCCGCCTCGACCTCCCCTCCGCCGGGGCCGACCAACCGGAGCTCGCCGCGGCCCCGGGACCCGTCCGCGATCGGCGAGCACCCCGGCCGACGCCTCCGGCTTCCGGGCCCGATGCCCCCCACGGGCTTTGCAAGCCTATCCAGCGTATTGGTAATTTTATATCGACGCATCAACCATAGGTGCGGCGAAGCGAACTTGGCAAACAACTGTATCAGCCGGGCGGCCGCCGGCCAGGAGCCGGTGGCCGTCCTCGCCATCGCCTGCCGCTTCCCCGGCGCGGAGGGCGACGCGGCGCTGTGGCAGAACCTCCGGCAGGGCGCCGAATCGATCACCTTCTTCCCGCCGGCGGAGCTGGCGGCGGCCGGCGTGCCGGAGGCGCTGCTGCGCGATCCGCGCTACGTGCCGGCGCGCGGCGTCCTGGCCGGGGCGGAGCTCCTCGACGGCGCTCTCTTCGGCCTCACGCCGCGGGAGGCGGAGCGCACCGATCCACAGCACCGCGTCCTCCTCGAGTGCGCCTGGGAAGCGATGGAGACCGCCGGCTACGGCCAGGAGGCGCAAGCCGGACCGGTCGGCGTGTTCGCCGGCGCCGAGCGCAGCGACTTCCTCGCCGGCCCGCCGGAGAGCGTCGAGGAGCTCGTCGGCGGCGGCGCCGACTTCCTGGCCACCCGGATCTCCTACCGGCTCAACCTGGGCGGCCCGGGGCTCACCGTGCAGACGGCGTGCTCCACCTCGCTGGTCGCCGTGCACCTGGCGGTCAGGAGCCTGCTCGACGGCGAGTGCGACATGGCGCTCGCCGGCGGCGTCTCCATCCGGCTGCCGCAGCAGCGCGGCCACCGCCACGAGGAGGGCGGCATCTACTCGCCGGACGGCCACTGCCGGCCGTTCGACGCCGCCGCCCGCGGCACCGTCGCCGGGCACGGCGCCGGCATCGTGCTGCTCAAGCGCCTGGCGGACGCGCTCGCCGACGGCGACCGCATCCGCGCCGTCATCCTCGGCTCGGCGGTCAACAACGACGGCGCCGGCAAGGTGGGCTTCACCGCGCCGGGGGTGGAGGGGCAGGCGCGCTGCATCCGCGAGGCGCTGGCCCTGGCCGGCGCGGCGCCGGAGAGCGTCGGCTACGTGGAGGCGCACGGCACCGGCACCGCGCTCGGCGACCCCATCGAGGTGGCCGCCCTGACCGCGGCCTTCGGCCTGGGGGCCGGCAGCCGCGGCACCTGCGCGCTGGGCGCGGTCAAGTCGAACCTGGGGCACCTGGGCGCCGCGGCCGGGATCGCCGGCCTGATCAAGGCGGTGCTGGTGCTGGAGCACGCCGAGATCCCGCCCACCCTCCACTTCCGGACGCCCAACCCGCACATCGACTTCGCCTCCGGCCCCTTCCACGTCGCCGGCCGCCTGCTGCCCTGGACCCACCCGGCGGCGCCGCGCCGCGCCGGCGTCAGCTCCTTCGGCATCGGCGGCACCAACGCCCACGTGGTGCTGGAGCAGGCGCCGGAGGCCGCCACCAGGAGCCGGCGTCCGGCGGCGGCGGCCGGCGAACAGCGATGGCACCTGCTGCCAGTCTCGGCCAGGACCGCAAGCGCGCTGGCGGCGGCGAGAGCCCGCCTCGCCGCGCACCTCGCGGCCCACCGCGATCTGGACCTGGGCGACGCCGCCCACACCCTGCAGTCCGGGCGGCGCGGCTTCGAGCACCGGGCGTTCGTGGTCGCCCGGGACCTGGAGGGCGCGCGCGCCGCCCTCGCCGGTGCGCCGCGGCGGCAGCCGGCGCCGCTCCGCCGCGGCGGCACGCCGGCCGTGGCCTTCCTCTTCTCCGGCCAGGGGACGCTGCGCGGCGGCCTGGGCGGCGGGCTCTACGCCCAGGAGGCGGTGTTCCGTGCGGAGGTGGACCGCGGCTGCGAGATCCTGCGGCCGGTCCTCGGCCGCGACCTGCGGCAGGCGCTGCTCGGCGGCGCGGAGGACGGCGCGGCGCTCGGCGGCACCGCGCTGCAGCAGCCCGCCCTGGTGCTCCTGGAGCTGGCCCTGGCGCGGACCTGGATGGCCTGGGGGGTGACGCCCAGCGCCCTCCTCGGCCACAGCGTGGGCGAATACGCCGCGGCCTGCATCGCCGGCGTCTTCAGCCTGGAGGAGACCCTGGCGCTGGTGGCGGCGCGCGGCAGGCTCATGGAGGGGCTGCCGCCCGGGGCCATGCTCGCCGTGCCGCTCGCGGCGGGCGAGCTGCAGCGCGAGCTGGCGGGCGGCGAGCTCTTCCTGGCGGCGGTCAACGCACCCGAGCGGACGGTGGTGGCCGGCGCGCCGGCGGCGGTGGCGCGCTTCGCCGCCAAGCTCCAGGACCTGGGCATCGCCAGCCGTCCGCTGGCCGCGGCGCGCGCCTTCCACTCGCCCGCCGTCGAGCCGCTCCTCGGGCCGTTCGCCGAGCGCGTGCGGGCGGCCTCTCCGCGGCCGCCGCGGCTGCCGCTCCTCTCCGGCGTCACCGGCACGTGGTTGACCGCCGAGGAGGCCACCGACCCGCTCCACTGGGCCCGGCACCTGCGGGCACCGGTGCAGTTTGCCGCCGCCGTCGCCCGCCTCGCCGAGGAGCCCGGCCGCCTCTACCTGGAGGTCGGCCCCGACGGCACCCTGACCAGCCTGGTGCGGCAGAACCTGGCGGCGCCAGGGCCGGCGGCGGCG
>JASLEW010000637.1 GCA_030150965.1 Thermoanaerobaculia bacterium
CGGGCATGGCGATCGCCGGCGGCGCCGGGCCGCCGCGCCAGCCGCGCCGGCCGCGGGCTCGCGGTCCGCGGGCATCGCGGGAAAAAACCTTTCGCTGGCTTCGGCGGCAACCGCGGTCAATCGACGATGAACAGCTTGGCGCCGACGGCGGTGGAGGAGCGGTGTGGCTCGCCGTGGTCGGCGACCTGGTAGCCCATGCCCGGCCGGAGGGTGAATCTCCGGCCATCCTTGAGCTCGGTGTCGAGCTGGCCCTCGGTGCAGAGGACGATGTGTCCCTTCTCGCACCAGTGATCCGCCAGGTAGCCGGGCGTGTACTCGACCAGGCGCACGCGGATGCCGCCGAGCTGCCGGGTGCGCCAGTAGGCGGTGCCGCTCTCCCCCGGATGCACGGTCGGCTCGACCTGCGACCAGTCGGTGACCGTGAACGGGATGTCCGTGATCCGCACGCAGGCTCCTTTCCTCGGTAACCAGCTGCCCTGCCGAAGCAACGGTATCACCGCTTTCCTCCGGCGGTGTCCGCCGCCCGCGGCAGGCGCCCCGCGCCGTCCGCCGCCGCGCTCGACGTCGGCAGTCGTTCGTCTCGCCGCGGCGGGAGCAAACGGAGCCGCTCCTGGCACGCCCGGGCGGCGCGCCACGCCGCCGGCGGGCTCCCGGTCAGGTTCAAGCCTCAGGCACCGGCAGGCACCGGTCTTGCAAATTTGTTGACCACGGGTTGTGCATCTGCCAGGGAACCGAACCCGGGACCCTGGTTCCCGCAACTCTCCAACAAGGAGCAGATCGGTATGAAGACATGGATTGGATGTATGGCAGTGCTGTTGCTCTGTTCCCTGCCGGGCATGGCGCAGGCGCAGGAGCACCGCGAGCAGGGGCACGAGGCCGGCGGTGGGCACGAGGTCGGCGGCGGGCACATCCCTGCCCATGGGCCCGCGCCTTCCCATGGTCCTGCTCATGGACCTGCGCGCGCCCCGCAGGAGCGCAACTTCGCCGAGCAGCCCGGGCATCCCAACGCCCCGCACGTGGATGCGAGGACCGACCGCTGGGTCGGCCATGACACGGGCCGCGAGGACGCCCGGTTCCACCTCGACCACCCCTGGGCGCACGGCCGCTTCACCGGCGGCTTCGGCCCCGGCCACGTCTGGCGCCTGTCGGGCGGCGGGCCGAGCCGCTTCGGCTTCGGCGGCTTCTTCTTCGCCGTCGCGCCGTTCGAGGTCGCCTATTGCAACGACTGGCTGTGGGACAGCGATCAGATCGTGATCTATGACGATCCGGATCATCCGGGCTGGTACCTGGCCTACAACGTCCGGCTCGGCACCTACGTGCACGTCGAGTACCTGGGCTAGCGGGAAGTACGCGGAGCCCGCGTGACGGGCTGCCGCCGCTCCGGGCAGGCTGGCTGCCCGCGGCCCGGCGGCTGCCCTGCGCCGGCCGTGCCGCCTCAGGCCGGCCGGTCGCGCAGGCCGCGCAGGTCGCGCGGCGGCGCCGCGGCGGTGCGGAGGCGCGCCAGGGAGAAGAACGGCTCGGGCGGGCGGCGGCCGAGGACGGTCTCGGCCACCTGCTCGCCCCACACCGGCGCGAACTTGAACCCGTGCCCCGAGCCGCCGCCGACCAGCCAGGCGTTGGCGGCGGCGGGGTGGCGGTCGAGCAGGAAATGCAGGTCGGGCGTGTTCTCGTACTGGCAGACGCGGGTTTCGAGCAGCGGCGCCTGGGCGAGCGCCGGGAAGCGCCGGCCGAGGAGGGCGCGGGCGCGGGCCAGCGCCTCCGGCGTGGTGAGGCGCGAGCCGCCGGTCGGGTCGAAGGCGGGCCCGCGGGTGTCGTCGGCGACCTTGAAGCCGCGCCCCTCGTTGCCGGGGATGCCGTAGAAGAGGTGCTCGCCGGCCTCGATCCAGACCGGCGTGGACGGCGGGTCGAAACGGGTGTCGCCGGCCGGCGTGCCGAAGAAGAAGACCTCCTGGCGGGTGGGCGCGATCCGCTGTCCCAGCACCTCGGGGAAGAGGCTGCCCAGCCACGGACCGCAGGCGAAGACGAACTGATCGGCGGCGACCCGGCCGCCGTCGCCCAGGCGCAGCGCCTCCATGCGCCCGCCGCTCCCGCCGCTCCCCCCGGTCACCGCGCCCGGCTCGACGCGGGCGCGGCGGTACTCGCCGCCGGCGGCGACCAGCTGCTCGACCGCTGCGGCGCAGGCGCGGCGCGCCAGGAGGAAGCCGGCGCGCTCCTCCCAGAGGGCCCAGCGCACCCCGGCGAAGGCGATGTGCGGAAAGCGCCGCGCCGCCTCCTCGGTCTCCAGCCGGGAGTAAGGAAAGCCCACCGCGCGCAGGTTCTCGGCGGCGCGCGCCACGAAGTCGGAGTCGTCGGCCACCATCCACAGGGCGCCGGTGGGGAAGAAGAACCGGCGGCCGGTGCGGCGCTCGAAGTCGGCCCAGCGGTCGAAGGCGCGCGCCGCCAGCTCGACGTAGATGCGGTCGGCGTAGACGCCGCGCAGCACCCGGGTCTCGCCGCCGGAGCTGGCGCGCGAGTTGCCGGGCCCCCAGGCGTCGAGCAGCGTCACCCGGGCTCCCAGGCGGCGCAGCGCGAGGGCGGTGAAGGCGCCGAAGGCGCCGGCGCCGACCACGGCGACGGCGGGGGCGGAGCCGCCGGCCTGGAGCGGGGGCCCGCCTGGAGCGCCGGGGGAGCTGCTGGGAGCGTTTGCGCCAGGAGCGCCGGGAGCGCCAGGGGCGCCGGGATCGCCGTCAGAACCG
>JASLEW010000640.1 GCA_030150965.1 Thermoanaerobaculia bacterium
CCTCGCGCCCGACCCGTCGCGGCGCTACCCGGACGCACCGGCGCTGCTCGCCGACCTCGCGGCGCTGGCCGGCGCGGCGGCCGGCGGAGCGCCCGGCACGGCCCGCGGCTCCGCCCGGCGGCTGGGGATGATGGCGGTCGCGGTGGCCGCCGCGGCGCTCGCCTTCGCCTGCGGCGCCTACCTCCTGGCCGGCCACGACCGGCCTCCCCGGCCGCTCAGGAACGAGCGCCTGACCGACCTCCAGGGCCGGGAGTCGTTCCCCGCTCTCGCGCCGGACGGCGCGTCGTTCGTCTACACCCGGCTGGTCGGCGACCGCAACCACCTCTTCCTGCAGGCGGTGGCAAGCGGAGCCACGGTGGACCTCTCGGCGGCCTCCGCGGCCGACGACACCCAGGCGGCGTTCTCGCCCGACGGGCGGCAGCTCGCCTTCCGCTCGGAGCGCGACGGCGGCGGCATCTATCTCATGGACCTGCGCGGCGGCACGGCCCGACGCCGCCCGGTCCGCCGGCTGACCGGCTTCGGCTTCAACCCTTCCTGGTCGCCCGACGGCCGCGAGATCCTCTGCGCCACCGAGGGGATCCTGGCGCCGCGCACGCGCCGGCATCCGAGCCAGGTGTACCGCGTCGAGGTCGCGACCGGCCGGCGGCGGCTGATCCTGGACCAGGACGCGGTCCAGCCCAGCTGGTCTCCGGGCGGCGGCCGCATCGCCTACTGGCGGGTCACCGCGGACGGCAGGCGGTCGCTGTGGACGGCCACGGCCGACGGCCAGGACCGGCGGCAGCTCACCGACGGCCGCAGCGTGGACTGGAACCCCGTCTGGTCGCCCGACGGACGGTATCTCTACTTCGTCAGCGACCGCGGCGGCGTGATGGACCTCTGGCGCATGCGGATCGACGAGCGCTCGGGCGGGGCGCTCGGCGAGCCGGAGCCGGTCACCGCCTCGACGCAGGCGGCGGTGCAGCCCAGCATCGCCGCCGACGGCCGGCGGATCGCCTACGCCGCCTACGAGTCCCGGTCGTTCCTCGAGCGCGCCGCCTTCGACCCGGTGCGCGGCGCCGCCACCGGCAGCCTCGCCACGGTGAGCCGGACCGCCACCGGCATCCACGCCTGCGACGCCTCGCCCGACGGGCGGTGGCTGGTGTTCCAGACCACGGTGCCGGAGGAGGACCTGTTCCTGGTCCACCCCGACGGCAGCGGCACCCGCCAGCTCGCCGCGGGCGGGTTCCGCAACCGGCTGCCGCGGTGGTCGCCCGACAGCTCGCGGGTGGCCTTCTACTCCAACCGCGGCGGCGGCACCTACGAGATCTGGATCGCCCGCGCCGACGGCGGTCCGGCGGAGCCCGCGTCGGCCTGGAACGACCCCCAGATCGCCCATCCCATCTGGTCGCCGGATGGGCGGCGGCTGGCCGTCGACCTCGGCGCCGACGAGGCGCTGCTCGACCTGGAGCAGCCGCTCACCGCGCGGCGGCCGGAGCCCCTGCCGGCGGCCGGGGGCGGCCTGTATCTCTCCGCCTCGTCCTGGTCGGCGGACCGCCGCTGGCTGGCCGGCGGCCTGCATCGCGCGGACGGCACCCGCCTCCCCGGCATCGTCCTCTACGACCTGGCCACCGCCCGCTACCGGCGCCTCACCGCCGCCGGCGAGTGCCCGCTGTGGCTGGCCGACAGCCGGCGCCTGCTGTACATCGACGGCCGCCACGTCGAGCTGGCCGACGCGGCGACCGGCCGCACGGCGCGGGTGCTGACCGCGCCTCCCGGCGCGGCCTTCGACGACCTCGCGCTGAGCGCCGACAACCGCACCCTCTACCTGGTGCGCGTGGCCGACGAGGGGGACATCTGGATGGTGACCCTGCGCTGAGGCGCGCGGCGGCGGGGCGTGCCCCCGCGCTCCCGGCGCTCCGGCGGCGGGGCGGCCGGCGGGCAGGCGGACACCCGGCAGGGGGGACGCTCGGAAACGGACGCCCGGAAGGGACACCCGACACCCCTATCATCCGTTGCGCATATGAGCATCCGTATGATATCCACGGCGCGCCCGGGCGGTGCGGCAACCGCCACCGGCATCCATCCGCGGCTGCGCCGGAAGGAGGCATCCCCTTGGCCACCATCGCCATCCTGCTCGATTTCGAAGAGGGCCACCTCCTGTCGTGCGTCAAGCTCGCCAAGGATCTCCGGCGCCGCGGCCACCGCGTGGTCTACCTCGGCCCCGCGGCGATCGCGCCGATGGTCGAGGCCCAGGGGTTCGAGCTCGTCCCGGTCCTCGGCCAGCTGCTGGGCGGCTTCAGCCGCTCGGCGGAGATCGGCGACACCGGCGGCGAGTGGCTGGGGCAGCTGGTGCGCGGCGAGGCGCTCGATGCGCTGATCGAGCGCCTGCGGCCCGAGGCGATGATCGTGCTGTCGCTGTTCTGCGCCGAGGCGCTCGCGATCTCGTGCCGCTACGGGCTGCCGGTCGTCCTCTGGTCGCCGTTCTGCCGCCGGGCGGAGACGCCGCGCGCCGTCCTGGTGGAGGACTGGCTGTCGAAGCGGCTGCTCGCCCTGCGCTCCTCCGACCTCGACGCCTACCTGCAGATGGTCGCCGCCGCCGGCCACCGCTTCAGCTCGTTCCAGGGCCTGGCGCAGATCATCCTCGGCCTGCCGGAGCTGATGACCATGCCGCGCGCCCTCGAGCTGCCCGAGCTGGTGGACGACCCCAACCTGCACTACACCGGCACCGGGATCGACCTGGAGCGCAGCGACGCGGCGTTCCCCTGGCACGAGCTGCCGGCGCTTGAAGAGCGGCCCGGGACGCCGCTCGTCTTCTGCTCGCTGGGCAGCCAGGCCGATCTCGAGCCGGCGACCGCGCGGCGCTTCTTCCAGGCGGTGACCGCCACCGCGGCGGCGCATCCGGAGTGGCAGCTGATCCTCTCCATCGGCAAGGGGTTCGATCCGGCGGCGCTCGGCGCGCTGCCCCCCAACCTCCACGCCGCCCGCTGGGTGCCGCAGCTCGACGTGCTGCGGCGCGCCCGGCTGATGGTCACCCACGCCGGCGCGGGGACGGTCAAGGAGTGCATCCTGCTCGGCGTGCCGATGGTCGCCCTGCCGCTGATGCGCGACCAGTTCGAGATGGCGCGGCGCATCGTCCATCACCGGCTGGGCGTCTCCGGCCAGCTGGCCGAGATCACCGCCGAGCGCCTGGGGGCGATGATCGCCGAGGTGGCGGGCGACGCCGCCATGCGGGAGCGCGTGGCGGCGATGCAGCAGCTGGTCCTCGCCGCCGACCGCGCCACCACCGCGGTGGACGTCATCGAAACGGCGCTCGCCGGCGCGCCGGCGCGGGCCGGCGCCGGTCGCTGAGGCCGCGCGCGCCGCCCGCGCCTCAGGCCTCCTGCGCCAGGAACTCGCGGCAGGAGCGGCGGGCGGCGGTGGCGCAGACGGCGAGCAGGGCGAGGCCGGAGCAGGTGCCGTAGACCAGCGGCACGTTCTTGCCGGTGAGGTCGCCGAGGATGCCGCCCAGGGCGGTGCCGATCGGCGTCAGGCCGGTGGCCAGGGTGACCAGCAGGCTCAGCACCCGGCCGCGCAGCTCGGGCGGGGTGGTGGTCTGCAGCATGGTCACCAGATAGATGTTGACCAGGCCGGTGGCGAGGCCGGCGACGAAGGCCAGCGCGAGCGCCGCCACGGGAAGGCGCACCAGGCCCATGACCGCGAGCACCGGCGGCCCGAGGAAGAGGCCGGCCAGCAGCGCCCGGCCGCGGGCGGCGCCGCGCAGCTTGAGCGTCCCGGCGAGGGTGAAGCCGGCGACCGTCCCGGCGCTGATGCCCGCCAGGAGGAAGCCGTACCATTCGGCGCCCCGGTGCAGATAGAGCTGGACGAAGAACGGCAGGAGCACCATGACCGGCATCATCAGGAAGTTGATCAGCGACACGACCAGCATGAAATCGCGCAGGCCGGGGCGGCCCCAGGTGTAGCGCAGGCCCTCGCGCGTCTCCGCCAGGAAGCCGCGCAGCACCGCGGCGAGCCGCCGGCCGCCGCCGCCGGCGCCGCCGGGGACGCGGCGCGCG
>JASLEW010000647.1 GCA_030150965.1 Thermoanaerobaculia bacterium
CGGACGGCGCGGATCGCCAGGAGCAGGAGGGCGAGCACCAGGAAGGACGCCACGCCGAGCAGCAGCCAGCGCGGCAGGTCGAGCCTCTGGCTGGCGCGCGCCGCCCCGGCGGCCAGCCGCGCCATCAGGTCGGCGAAGTACGAGCCGCGCGCCGGCGACGGCCGCCGGTCGGCGCCGCTCGCCGCCAGCACCCGCGCCAGCGCGGCGCGGTCGGCGAGGGCCGGGAGGAACGGGCGCGCCGGGTGCGCCGGCGGACCGAGGGCCGCCAGGCTGGCGGCGAAACCGCCGGCCGGCTGCCTCATGGCGATCCGTCCTCGCCGCCAGGCGATGATCGCAGAGGTCGCAGGGGTTGCAGAGGTCGCAAGGGTCGCACGGGTCGCGGGATCACCGGGGTGGAGGGGATTGCGGGGACGGTGGAGAGAATGGCGGTGGCGCCACCGCCGGGTCCGGCCGCTCGGCCGGCGCCTGTGGCCCGCCGTCCCCGCCGGCGATCTCCGCCACGGCCTGGCGCAGCGCGGTCCCCTCGCGCCGCTCCCGCAGGTCGAAGAAGAGCAGCGCCAGGACGAAGCTCGCGTAGAGCTGCACCAGGGCGCCCGACAGGGCCTCGAGGCCGCGCAACGGCACCAGGAGCCAGCTCGCCATCGCCCGTTGCAGGTCCTCGCCCGCCGCCATCCGCCTGAGGATCGAAGCGCCGCGCAGCAGGAAGAACGGCAGCTCGAAGAGGAGGACGAGCAGGTAGGAGAGGACGATCGAGACCCCCCACAGGGCGAGGACCTTGAGCAGCGGGCTGGCGAGCAGCCGCCCTTCCGGATTGTGCCGCATCAGCTGGACGCTGCGGCGCAGCGCCGGCAGGCCGGTGCTCCCCTCGGCGGCCATCGCCACCATGGTGAGCCCGACGAGCGGTCCCACGTAGAGCGCCGGCAGGAAGCAGCACAGGGCGGAGCCGATCAGGCACAGGAAGACCATCGCCTCGGTGCCCAGCACCCGCGGGCGGGCGACGAAGCGGATCGCCCGCCAGAAGCTGACCGGCCGGCCGGCGAGCGCGTCGACGGCGCCGACCCGCAGGGCCGAGTAGAGCCAGTAGAGCGGCAGGTAGAGCAGGAGGTACCCGAGGTTGTGCAGGGTGGCGGCGAGCGGATCGGCCCGCGGGTCGGGACCGGGCCAGAGCAGCTGCGCCAGGGAGACGCCGCCGGCGATCAGGACGGCGGGCAGCGCCGCCCACGGATAGAGGGTGCGCAGGTGGCGCAGGGTCCAGGGGACCGCCCGGTCGAGCAGCACCGGGAACGGCAGGCGCTCGCCCGCTGCCGCCAACGCTGCCGGCGCCGCCCGCATCGCCGACATCGCCAACGCCTCCGATGTCGCCATGGTGGCAGCCGCGGGCTCAGCGCGCCGCGGCATGGTCCTCCTCCGCGCGGCGCGCGGCAGGGCCCTCGCCCCGGCGGGGAGGACCCAGGGCCACCCCCAGGTAGAGCAGCACCAGGCTCAGGCCGAGGGCCACCTTGAAGGCCACCGGGATCGAGGGGTCGGGGGAGATCAGCGCCTCGATCACCGCCAGCACCACGAACCACGGCAGGGTCCCGAGCATCACCACCAGCGAATCGGCGCCCGCCGCGCGCAGCGCCTCGCCGCGCGGCCGGTCGCCCGCGGTCACCAGCGCCCGGCCGAGGGCCAGCCCGGCGGCGCCGGAGACCAGGAGCAGCGTGATTTCCAGCATCCCGTGCGCGGCGGCGAAGGTGAGCAGCTCGCCGGCCATGGCGAAGCGCAGCGTCACGCCGGTCAACGCTCCCAGGTGCAGGCCGTTGAGCAGCATCTCGGAGAGCGGCACCAGGCCGGCGAAGATGCCGCCGCTCCAGCTCACCAGGGCGACGCCGACGTTGTTGGTGGCGATGTCGGACGATGCCATCGCGGGCGGCACGGCGGTCGAGAGGCTCTCGGTCCACAGGTGACCGGCGGCCAGGCGCGCCACCGCGTGCGGGCCGAGCAGCGCCTCGCCCAGGCCCGGCTGCACCGCCGAGAGCGCCAGGCCGCAGAGCGCGGCGGCGCCGAACACCGCCGCCGCCAGGCCGAGCAGCGGCAGCTGGCGCCGGAAGGCCGCCGGGAAGCGGACGAGCACGAAGTGGCGCAGCCCTGGGCGGCGGCCGGCCTGCCGGGTGAGCAGGCGGGTGCCGGTGAGGGCCAGCGACGCCAGCGTGCGGGCGGCGCCGGTCCCGGGGAAGCGGCTGGCGGCCAGCGCATGGTCCTGGAGCGCCTGCCGGTAGGCGAACGCCACCGCTTCGAGCTCGCCGTAGCCCAGCGCCGGCGCCGCGCCGCGGCGGGGCGGGCGCAGGCCGCGCAGGCGCAGCAGCTGGCGCTCCAGCTCCTCCCACAGCGGCCGCCGCAGGCGGACGAAGGTGGCGTAATCCATCACCCGGCCCCCTGGAGCGCCCGGCGCAGCGCGGCGACCGGATCGGCCGGAGCGGCCGGAGCGGCCGGAGCGGCCGAAGCCGCCGGAGGGATGGGAGCGTCCGGCAGGGCCGGCGCGAGCGGAGCGGCGGCGCCGCGCCCGGCGAGGAGCTCCGGCGCGTCGCGTCCGAGGCGGGCGAGGAGCTGGCGGGCCAGGCCGAGGCGGAAGCCCGGGTCGGCCAGCTCCCCCTCGGCGGCGAGGAAGCGCTCCGCCACCGCCACCTCCCGCGGCCCCCAGCCCGCCGGCACCCGCGCCAGTTGGGCGGCGGCGAGCGGCGGGCGGTCGTGCACCACCAGGGTGCCGGCCACGCGGTCGCCCAGGCGCCGCGCCAGCGGATCGACGGCCATGAGCGGCACGCCGAGCAGGTAGTCGAGGTCGCGCAGCAGGTTGCGCAGCAGCAGGGCACCCGCGCCGGCCTGCGCGCCGAGCGCGGAGACGACGCGCAGGTCGAGCGCCATCTTGCCCAGCGTGCGCCCGCCGGTCGCGATCTCCAGGGCGGCGAAGTACCCCCACTCGATCACGAAGATGCCGGCCACGGCCGCCGCCAGCCCCCAGCCCCGGCTCCCGCCGAGCACCACCGCGAGGCAGAAGACCAGCCACAGCAGCACCGCCATGCCGACGAAGAAGGCGTCGATCAGCCCTGCCAGGCAGCGGCTGCCCGCGCCCGCGACCGGCAGGTCGAGGCGGATGTTGTCCAGCGTCAGGAAACTCTCGCGGCCGAGATCTTCCACCCTCGCCTTTTCGGGCGCTCCGCCGGTCGCCGCGCTCAGGGGACCTGCCGCGCCTCGCCGGTCATCGGCACGAAGCGGACCGGCAGCACCGTCTGGCGCTTGAGCGAGCCGTCGGCGCCCTTGGTCATCAGCACCAGGTCCTGGTCGATGCCGCCGACCGGCAGCACCATGCGGCCGCCGGGCTTGAGCTGATCGAGCAGCGGCTGCGGCACCGCGGCGGGCGCGGCGGTGAGCACGATGGCGTCGAACGGCGCCGCCTCGCTCCAGCCGCGGTAGCCGTCGGCGATGCGCACGTGGATGTTGTCATAACCCAGGCGCGCGAGGGTGCCGAGCGCCCGCGCCGCCAGGTCGGGCACGATCTCGACGCTGTAGACCTCGGCGGCCAGGCGCGACAGCACCGCCGCCTGATAGCCGGAGCCGGTGCCGATCTCCAGCACCCGCGATTGCGGCGTGAGGCCGAGCAGCGAGGTCATCAGCGCGACGATGTAGGGCTGCGAGATCGTCTGGCCGCTGCCGATCGGCAGGGGGTGATCCTCGTAGGCCTGGCGGCGCTCGCCGTCGGGCACGAACAGGTGCCGCGGCACCTGCGCCATGGCGGAGAGCACCCGCTCGTCGCCGATCCCGCGGGCGCGGATCTGCTCCTCGACCATCCGCTGACGGAGCCGGTCCAGGGCGGCGTCGGCGGCGACGCCTTCCGCTCCGGGGCCGTCCGTTGTCGCCTTCGCCGTCATCGCCAGGACGGTCCCTCCCAGGAGCAGCGCCACGGCCAACGCGGCCGGCGCGGCCCGTTCCGGCCGCCGGCGCCGCGGGCCCGCGGCGGGGGGCGGACAGGGGGATCGAGGAGGACGCGGCCGGGGCCGCCGCTCAGTGCCCATCCTGCACCACGCCGGTCATCGGCGACACCCGGACCGCCACCACGCTGCGCTTCTCGATCCCCTGCGGGGTCTTGGTGATGACCAGGAGGTCCTGCACCAGGCCGCCGACCGGCACCACCATCCTACCGCCGACCCGCAGCTGGTCGATCAGCGGCTGCGGGATGTGCTGCGGCGCCGCCGACAGCAGGATGGCGTTGAACGGCGCCCGCTCCGGCAGGCCGCCGTAGCCGTCGCCGACCCAGACCTGCACGTTGCCGTAGCCCAGCCCGGCGAGCGCCCGGCCGGCCTGCGAGGCCACCACCGGATCGATCTCGATCGAGTCGACCCGCTGCGCGATGCGCGACAGCACCGCGGCATGGTAGCCGGTGCCGGTGCCCACCTCCAGCACCCGGTCGGTGCGCTTGAGGTCGAGCAGCGAGGTCATCAGCGCCACCACGTAGGGCTGGTAGATGGTGCGCCGCGGGTCCAGCTGGAGGGCGCGGTCGGCATAGGCCTCGCCGCGCATGACTGGCGGCAGGAAGAGATGCCGCGGCACCTGGTCCATAGCGGCGAGCACCTCGGGCTGGCTGATGCCGCGGCGGCGCAGCTGCTCGTCGACCATGGCGCGCCGCTGCACGCTGTAGCCGTCGCGGCCGCGGGGGAAGCCCCGGCCCAGGATCAGGGTGGCGTTGGGCGGCGCACCCGGGGGAGGCTGCAGGACGGTCACCGGGTACGGCAGGCGCACCCCGCCCTGGAAGGGACGCGGCACCGCGAAGGTGCCCGGACGCACCGGCCGGACGATCGGCCCGCGGCGGTAGCCGCCGCGGACGCCAGGGCCGGCGTGGCCCGCCTGGGCGAGGGTGAGGGGCGGCAGGAGGAGCGCCAGGCAGCAGGCGAGGACCGCCGCCAGGAGGCGGGTCCCCGGAGGGCCCGGGAAGCACCGGCCGGCCCGCCGGCCGTGGGACCCGCTCACCGGACCTCCGCGCTCTGCGCGGGCCGCTCGTAGACGATCTGCCCTTCCACCATCGTGAGATCCACCGGCACCCGCGCCATCTCGGCCGCCGGCACGGTCATCGGGTCGCGGCCGAAGACCACCAGGTCGGCGCGCTTGCCGACGGCGAGCGAGCCCACCTCGGTGTCCAGGAAGAGCGACCAGGCGGCGTCCACGGTGAAGCCGCGCAGCGCCTCGGCGCGGCTCAGCCGTTCGGCGGGGCGCCAGCCGCCGGCCGGCTGCCCGTCGAGGTCCTGGCGCGTCACCGCCGCGTAGAGGCCCAGCCGCGGGTCGGCCGACTCGACCGGGAAATCGCTGCCCAGCGCCAGCCGGCCGCCGGCCGCGAGCACCTTGCGCCAGGCGTAGGCGCCGGCCAGGCGCTCCTCGCCCAGCCGGTCCCCCGCCCACGGCATGTCGGAGGTGGCATGGGTGGGCTGCATGGAGGCGACGATGCCCAGCCGCGCCATGCGGTCGATGTCCTGCAGCCGCAGCACCTGCGCGTGCTCCAGGCGGAAGCGCAGCTCGGGGCGAGGCCCGCCGAGCGCCCGCTCCATGGCGTCCAGGGCCACCAGGCAGCCGCGGTCGCCGATGGCGTGGATGGCCACCTGGAAGCCGTGCGCCGCCGCCTGCCGCGCCACCTTCTCCATGTGCTCGCCGGCGGTCACCAGCAGGCCCACGTTGCCGGGGTCGTCGCTGTACGGCTCCACCAGGGCGGCGCCGCGGCTGCCCAGGGCGCCGTCGGCATACATCTTGACGCCGCGCACCGTGAGCCTGGCGGCCGGGTCGATCTCCGGGCCGCGCGCAAACCAGCGCGCCAGCCAGGCGTCGTCGTCGGACAGGAAGACCGCCGCCCGCAGCGGCAGCCGGCCGGAGCGCGCGAGCGCCGCGTAGGCGTCGTAGGCGGCCTCGCCGATCCCCATGTCGGTGACCGTGGTGAGCCCCAGCGCCAGGCAGTGGCGGGCCGCCGCGGCGAGGTGGCGCTCGTAGTCGGCGCGGCTCGGCTGCGGCAGGTGGGCGAGGCCCAGGGCGCGGTCGATCAGCACGCCGGTGGGCTGGCCCGCCGCATCGCGCTCCACCCGGCCGCCGGGCGGATCGTGGGTCGCCGCGGTGATGCCCAGGACGGCCATGGCGCGGGCGTTGGCCAGCGCCGCGTGGCCGTCGATGCGGGTGAGCCACACCGGGTTGCCGGGCACTGCGGCGGAGAGCGCCTGATGGGTGGGGAAATGCTTGTCGGGCCAGAGGTTCTGGTCCCAGCCGTGACCCATCACCCAGGCGCCGGCGGGCAGCTTCGCCGCCGCCGCGCGCACCCGCCGCACCACCTCGTCGTAGGTGGGGGCGCCGCGCAGGTCCACCTGCTCCAGGGCGGCGCCCAGCTCCGCGAGGTGGGAGTGGGCGTCGATCAGGCCCGGGGTCACGGCGCGCCCGCCCAGCTCGATCAGCCGGGTCGCCGGGCCGCGCAGGGCCCTGGCCCCCGCGTCGTCGCCCAGGTAGACGATGCGCCCGCCGCGCACCGCCAGGCTGCCGGTGACCGGCGCCTCCGGCTGCACGGGATGGAAGACACCGTGCATCAAGATGAGGTCGGCGGCGTCCTCCGAATAGGATGGGCTGGCCGCGGCGAGGAGCGCGCCGGCCGCGGCGAGGGCCAGCACAAGCCTTGAAATCATTGCAATTTACCTCGGTCAGGCGCGCTCATTCTGCCAGGGCCGGGCTGCAAAGTCCAAGCCACGCGGGCCAGGTGAGCACGGCCCCTCCCCAGGGGGCGGTGCTCTGGCGTGAGCGCCCCATGATGCCTGCGGCGCCCGCGCCGGCGCCCCTGCTAGACTGCGCGCCGTGGCCGCACCGGAGCTTCTGCCGCTCGAGGAGATGATGGGGCGCCTCGACCGGCTCCTGGCCTACTCGCCCGCCGACAGCATCGAGGCCGCCTGGATCGAGGTACGCCGGTCGGAGGTGTGGACCGGCCGCGAGGGTGCCGGTGCCGGCCCGCGGACGCCGCGCGCCGGGGGCGGAGCCCGGCCAGC
>JASLEW010000665.1 GCA_030150965.1 Thermoanaerobaculia bacterium
GGGCCGGCCGCCGCCAGTCCAGCTCCTCCCACGGCAGCTCCACCCGGCGGGCGACGACCTGCACCGGGTGCGCCACCTCCTGCCAGTGCATCGAGGTGCGCAGCACCGCGTGCCGCGCCAGCGCGGCCGACCAGGCCGCCCGCAGCCGCCCGGCATCGAGCTTCCCGGCAAGCTCGACCACCAGGTGCCGGACGTAGAGGCCGTTGTCCGGCTCGTTGAGGGCATGGAACAGCATGCCCTCCTGGACCGGCGACAGCCGGTGGATGGCCTCCAGGTTCTCCGCTCTCATGCCGCCCGGTCCTCGCCCGCCGCCGTCGCCGCCAGCCGCTGTCCGCCGCCGTCCGCCGCCAGCCGCCCTAGCGCAGGCCGCTCATCGGCTCCAGGGTGGCGGCGCGGCGCGCCGGCACGTAGTTCGCCATCAGCGTGATGGCGAACAGCACGACGCACGTGCCGAGCAGGATGGGCGGATCGGCGATGCTGGTCTTGTACAGCAGGCTGATCAGCAGCGGGCTCAGGGAGAAGACCGCCGCCAGCCCCAGCGCCAGCCCGGCGGCGGCCAGGAGGGCGCCGCGCCGCACCACCATGCGGAAGATGGTGCCGCGGCTCGCCCCGAGCGACATGCGCACCGCGATCTCCGCCCGCCGCTGCGCCACGCCGTAGGAGACGACGCCGTAGATGCCGACCGCCGCCAGGCACAGCGCCAGGACCGCGAAGACGTTGATCAGGATGAGCTGGAAGCGCTCTTTGTCGGTCTGGCGGGCCAGCCGCTCCTCCATGCTCGCCGCATCGTAGTCCGGCACCTCGGCGTCGATCGACGTCATCTGCCGGTGCAGGGCCGAGCGCAGCTCCGCCGTCGCCGCGCCCGCCTGCGGGCGGACCAGGAAGTTGACGGTCAGCGGCGGCCGCAGGACGAACTGCAAGAGCGATATGTAGACGTCGGGGGGCGGCAGCGTCGCCTGGTCGTAGCCCTGGTAGCGCACCTCGCCGGCAACGCCCACCACGGTGAGCCACGGCCGCACCGGCTGGGAGCCGGTGCGCGGGCCGAGCTTGAGGCGCCGGCCGATCGGGTCCCTGCCGGGCCATTGCTGATCGGCCAGCGTCCTGCTGACCACCGCGGCGAAGGAATCCGTGTCGTGCTCGTTGAAGTCGCGGCCGCGGAGGATCGGAATGCCGAGGATGCTGAAATAGCCCGGCGTCACCGCGTGCACGCTCGCCGTGTAGGTGCCGCCCGCCGACTGGCTGTCGTGGTCCTCGATGGTGATCGGCCGCTCGACGATGTCGTCGGTGGGGATCGTCGGATCCGCCATCGCCAGCTGCCGCACTCCGGGCACCGTCCGGACCCGCGCCAGGTACTGCTGACCCAGCCGCGTGGTGACGAGCTTCTCGCTGTCCCACCTCGAGCCGCGCATGTCCATGCGATAGGTCAGGAGGTTCCGCGGCCGGAACCCGAGATCCTCGCCGACCATCCGGCGGAAGCTCTTGGCCATCAGCATGGAGTCGATCGACAGCGTCAGCGCCAGCGCCACCTGCACCACCACCAGGATGCTCTGGAACCGGTGCCAGCCCCGGCCCGGCGGCAGCTTCTCGTTGCGCCCCAGGCTGCCGGTCAGATCGGCGCGGAAGGTCGCCCAGATCGGCGCCAGCCCGAAGGCCAGGCCGCAGATCACCGCCAGGCCGGCGGTCGCCGCGATCACCTCCGGCGCCATGCCGACGTGGACGAAGCTCGGGAAGCGGATGCCGCTGACCGCGATCAGCGTGCGCGTGGCCCACCGCGCCAGCAGGAAGCCGGCGGCGGTGCCGAGCAGGGAGAGCAGGACGCTCTCGGTCAGCAGCTGGCGGATCAGGCGGCGGCGGCTGGCGCCCAGCGCCACCCGGATGCTCCAGGCGCGCTGCCGGGCCGCCGCCCGGGTCAGCAGCAGGCTCGCGACGTTGATGCAGGCGATGAGCAGCAGGAGGGCGGCGCCGACGGTCAGGATCAGCAGGCCGCCGCGCATCCCGCCGAGCAGGGCCTCCCTGAGCGGCCTGACGGTCGCGCTCATCCCCTCGTTCTCGCCGGGGAACTCCCTGGCGAACGCGGCGGCGAGGGCGGTCATCTGCTGCTGCGCCTGCCGGACGCCGACCCCCGGCCTGAGGCGGGCGACGGCGTTGGCCCAGCGGTAGCCCCGCATGGTGATGAACTCGCGCACCGGCGGCAGCATCGAGGGCACCCAGAGGTCAGCCTTGTCCGACAGCCCGCGGAAGCCCCGCGGCCCGACCCCGACGACCTGGTAGCGCAGGCCGTTGAACTGCAGCTTGCTGCCGAGGATCGCCGGATCGGCGCCGAAGGTGTTCCGCCACAGGTCGTAGCCCAGCACCACGACGTAGCGGGTGAGCGGCACCGCGTCCTCGTCCGGCGCGAAGAAGCGGCCCAGCGCGGGATGTAGCCCGAGCAGCGGGAAGTAGCTCTGGTTGACCAGCTCGGCCGACAGCCGCTGCGACTTCTCGCCCTGCTCCAGGTTGAAGGCGAGGCTGCCCCAGACCGAGATGGCCGAGAAGACCGTGCCGCGCTCGCGCCAGTCGGCCACGTCGGTCTGCGAGACGCCCACGCGCTGGGTCACGCCCTGGTCGGTCAGGCTGCCCTCGACCATCACCAGCCGTTCCGGCGAGCGGTAGGGGACCCGCTGCAGGAGCACGGCATCGGCGACCGTGAGGATGGTGACCGTGGCGCCGATGCCGAGCGCCAGGGTGAGGATCGCGGCGGCGGAGAACCCCCTGTCCGCCATCAGCTGCCGCAACCCATAGCGCACGTCCCGCCAGAGGCTTGCCATCGGAAAGTCAGCCCTCCGCCCTGTTCGACGTTTTCGTAGAGGAGAGATCCCTGCCGCCCCCCGCGGCAGCGATCCGGCATGCCGGCGCTCCTGGCTCACCCATACCATTAGGGTGTACCCGCGCCGGGATGCGGGACACCCACCACCCCTTCCACAGCGCCCGCGCAACCAGCGGAGAGCGGGGGCCCTCCCGGGGTCCTTCCGGGGTCCTCCCGCGGGCCTCGCGCGGGTCGGATCCCCTCCGCAGGAGGCGATTTCACGGAAGGTGGACGCCGGTGCACTCCACATCCGGGGGCAATTCGCAGTCCCCGGGTCGCGCCGACGGCCGGGGCGCCGGCCGCCGCATCAGCCGCGGCCGGCCCGCCGGGCCGATCGCGTGACGAACTGCAGCGCACTCAACAGGAGGAGACGATGAAGAAAGTGACGAAGCGCACCACGACCCGCGAAGGCTCCAGGCTCACCCTCCACCGCGAGACCCTCCGCGGCCTCGACGACTCGGCGCTCGACCTGATCGCCGGCGGCGTCACCTACTACTGCCATTCGGGCGGCACGCACAGCGCCTGCTCCAACTGCTGAGCCCTCCGCCGGCCGGGCCGCGCGCCTGGCCGGCCGGCACCTCGCTCCCGGCGGCGAGTCCCCCGACCGCAGGCCGCCGGCACTCTCTTTCTTTATAGGGTTGATCTCTAACCACCTCTGGAAGGAGGAGCGATGAAATCGAACCGCTTCAAGCTGCTGGGCTTGGCCCTCGGGTTCGCGCTGACCGGCCTCGCCATGGCGCCGCGACCCGCTTATGCCTTCATCTGCGGCCATGATCTCTTCGACGACCAGTTCACCTTTTACTCGGACGCCACTCACACCACCGTGGTCGGCTACTGCGACAACGACTGCGGCACCTGCTACTGCAGCGGGACGCAGACCTCCTACTACACGGTGGTCTCGTCAAGGGTCTGCTAGCGCCGCCGCACCGACGCCGCGAGCGCGGCGACGAACGGTGCTGCGCCCGCCTCGGCGGCGGCGAGCGGCCAGCCCGCGGGCTCGCGATTCGGCTCCATGCCCCCCTACGGATGCGGCGCCCGGTTGGTTGCGCCGGCGACACCGGTGCGTTCTAATCCAATCT
>JASLEW010000685.1 GCA_030150965.1 Thermoanaerobaculia bacterium
GCCCCGCCGGCGGCGCAGCCGGCGCCGTCCAGCCCCGCGGCGGGGGCGGCGGGGGCGGCGGCCTGGCGGCCGATCGGCCCGCCCGACGGCGCGACGGTCAACTGCATCGCCTTCGCGCCGTCCAACCCCGCGGTCGTCTACGCCGGCCTGGACGGCGGCGGCGTGCAGCGCAGCACCGACGGCGGCAGCTCCTGGAGCCCTGCCAGCTCCGGCCTCGCCGGTCCGACGGTCAACGGCATCGCCGTCGATCCCACCGATCCCGATACGGTCTACGCCGCCACCGACGCCGGGTTCAGCCGCAGCACCAACGGCGGCGCGACCTGGCTGACGTCGAGCCCGGTCAACGGCCTGCGCTCCCACACCGTGGTGGTCAACCCCGCCCAGCGGCAGACCCTCTTGCTCGGCACCGTCATGGGGCTCTTCCGCAGCACCAACGGCGGCCTCAGCTGGCAGCAGCTCACCGCCGGCCTGATCCCGGCGCACCGCTTCGACTTCGAGGTGGTGGCGCTGGCCATCGATCCGGCCCGGCCACGCACCGTCTATGCCGCGCACATCGGCGTGCACAACGGCCTCCACAAGTCGGTCGACGGCGGCCGGTTCTGGACCGCGCTGGCCTTCCTCACCGTGGACGCGCTCGCCGTGGACCCGGTGGACGACGCCACCGTGTGGGCGGTCGGCCGCCAGGGCATCTTCCGCAGCGCCGACGGCGGCCAGAGCTTCCAGCGGGTGCGCGCCAGCCCTGCCCATGCCGTGCTCATCGATCCCTCCGACCACGCGCGGGTCTATGCCGCGAGCCCGCAGGACATCGAGGTCACGACCGACGCCGGACAGACCTGGCAGGTCCTCACCGCCGCCGGCCTCCCGGGAGGCGGCGCCGCCGCTCTCGCCGCCGATCCTTCGGCTCCCGGCACCCTCCTCGCCGGCACCACCGGCGCCGGCATCTTCCGCTCGACCGACGGCGGCGGCAGCTGGATCTTCAGCGGCTCCGGGCTGGTCAACACTCCGGTGTCGGCGGTGGTCTCCGACAGCACGGACGGGGCGCTCTTCGCCGCCGGCCCCACCGGCATCTACCGCTCGTTCGACGCCGGCGCCAGCTGGCAGCGGCTGCCGGTGTCCAACCTCGGCACCCCGCTCGCCATGGCCGGCGCGCCCTCCGACCCGCGCACCCTCTACGCCGCGCTCGCCACGCCGGCGATCGTGCGCAGCACCGAGGGGGCCGGCAGCGGCTGGCAGGTCGTCTCCACCCTCGCCGCCACCGGCCTGGCCGTCTCCCTCGACGACCCGCTGACCGTCTTCGCCGCCACCGCCAACGGCCTGATGAGGTCGGCGGACGGCGGCGCGACCTGGGCCACGTGCTACGACGTGGCGACGCAGAGCGTCGTCACCGACCCGCTGGACCCGGCGGTCCTCTACATCGTCAGCTTCGGCAACTTCCTGCGCAGCCAGGACGGCGGCGCCAGCTGGGACATCCTGCTGACCAAGGGCGATCTGCTGAACGCCATCGCGGTCGGCCACGACACGCCGCGCACCCTCCTGGTCGCCGACGTGCAGTCGGTCTTCCGCTCGACCGATGGCGCCCAGAGCTGGACGGCGCCGCTCAAGGGGTGCCTGCTGCCCACCGCCCTGGCGGTCGATCCGCGCAACCCGGGCAACCTCTACGCCGGCTGCCAGGACGGCGTCCTCCGGAGCACCGACGGCGGCACCCGCTGGAACCTGTTCGACAAGGGACTCTACGCGCGCACCTTCAACGAGCTGACCTTCGACCCGGCGGACCCGCTGCGCCTCTACGCCGCGACCGGCGGCGCGGGGCTTTTCGTCTACGACTTCGCGCCCTGAGCGCCCGCGGGTTCCAGCGTCGCCCAGATGCGGAGACGGTGGCCCGCCGCCGTCTCCCCCGGCCCGGTGTCGTTGCCGCCCTGCGGATCGGCGCCGACCTCCAGGCAGAGCGTCCCCGGGGCGGGCGCGGCGGGCAGGTGGCCGCGCAGATTGATCGCGAAGTTCTGCGCCGCCGGCGGGCCGCCGCCGGGCGGCGCGTTGTCGGGCTGCGTCGAGAGCTCGTCGATCTCCACGCGCTCCCCGCGCTCCGCCGCCGCCGCACCGACCAGCGCAACGTGGAAGGTGCGGCTGTAGAAGCGCGACGGCACCAGGTTCTGGATGTGCAGCACCACCCGGGCGGCGCCGCCGCGCAGCGCCGGCCAGTCCTCGGCCTTCATCGGCACGCAGAGCCGCACCGGCATGGCGCGATAGGAGGTGAGGACGGGGGAAGAGGCGGCCGAATGTCCTCTCGGGGCGGCGGGGCCGCCGGAACCGCCGGGGCCCGGCTCCGCCAGCGCGCTGACGGCGACGACCGGAAGAGAGGCGAGCAGAGAGAGGAGGAGACCGCAGGCGCGCAGGGACAGATCGGTGGGAATCGAGAGCATGAGAGACCTTCTTCGCCCTTGCTTCATTCAGCTTTCGGCTTTCGCCGTGGGCGGCCTCCGGGCCCTCCCGAGGGAGAGCCCGGCGGTCACCCTATTCAGCAACCACTATACACGATCGGCGATCCGGCACCCGCTCAGAGCACCCCGATCTCGACGGAGCCCGGCACGGCCGTGGCCGCCGTCAGGGCGGTCCCCTTGCGCACCACCGGCAGCAGGGTGACGCTCACCGTGTCGCCCTTGAGCAGGCCGGCTTTCTCGAGCTTCCTGAGCGCCGGGGTCAGATCGACCAGCGTCGACATGGGCGCCTTGTGGTGCGGACCCATGTCGATGTGCTGGAAGATGCCGATCTGATCGACGAAGTGCGGATCGGTGTCCGGCGTCGCGGCGGTGACGTGGGGAGCGTCGACGAACACCCGGATGCTCTCGACGCCCGGGCTCACCTCGACGTCGCGCAGCAGGGCGAACACCTCGGGCCCATGCTTCCCCTCGGGCACCTTCGCCGCCAGCAGGCCGGCACCCGCCCCGGCCAGCCTCGCCTCCTGGGTCAGCGGCCTGGCGGCGGTGGCCGCCAGGCGGTTGACCGGCGGCAGGACCTGCAGGCTCTCCAGCGGCCCCCCGGCGCCGGCGAAGAGGGCGTGCAGGCGCTTGCTGCGCTCCTCGTCGAAGGCCACGTTGTCGCGCGCCGCCGGCAGCTGGTCGTAGGTGTAGCCGAGCGCGATCGTGTCCTGGAGATCCTTGACCACCGCGCTGTACGCGGTGCCGTCGGGGTGCAGGTAATTGTCCTTGAAGTTCATGTTCAGCCAGAGATTCTGGTCCGCCGGGCTCATCCCGGCGAGGTTGCTGCGCCCCAGGGCGTTCCAGTGGGCCCAGATGCGGTCGATGTTGCCGTGATGCATCATGAAGATGGGATCGCGCGGCGAGCCGGCCGAGGGCATGAACGCGCCGATGAAGTTGTGGATGTTGTTGTGCGGCGTCCGTTCGAGCGTGCCCTGGACGCCGCCGCCCGCCACCACCCAGCTCATGTCGAGGTTGTTCTGCCGGGGGTTCTTGCTGGTGCCGAACGCCTGGAAGTCGGTCTCGCTGTAGATCTGCTTCATCACATCCGGGCCGACGATGCTGTCCTTGAGCGGCCAGTTCGAGGTGGTCAGCGTGCGCCCCGACACGTAGAGCGGGTTGGCCTTCCCCTTGTAGGTCGGATCGCTGAACGGCGCCGGGAAATTGCGGTCCACCGTCCAATCCCAGTAGGGCATGGCGAAATTCTGGTGGCCGGTCTCGGAGCGCACCGCCTTCTCGTACATCACCACGTACTCCCGGTGCCAGGGGAGGAAATACCAGTCGCCGTGCGGACAGTACTTGAAGCCGTCGTTGTAGGCCCCGTGCTGCAGCGAGAAGCCCAGCCAGCTCCCCGCCTTGGACTGGTCCTTGGCCTGCATGATGCCGACGAACGTGCGGTAGGCGTCGAGATCCGGGTCGTCGAGCGCCATGCCGTGGAGGCTGCGCCGCACCGGGATGCCCGGGGAGCTCTGGGCGAAGGCGCGCAGCCCCCCCAGCCTGCCGATGAAGACCTGGGCCGCTCCGGCCGTCACCATCGCCTTCAGAACGGTTCTTCGCGTGGTCAAAGCTTGCCTCCTTCTCCCGAAAGGGTTCGGCCTCCGGCCGGAGGCGCCGCGAGGAGGGCGCCATCCGGGGGGAGGGTTGATCGCTGCAGGGGTTTTCGCTCGGGCCACGATACCACATTGTTCAGCGGTCTCGCAGCACTTGAGAGCAGTTGAGAGCAGGGACGGGCGCCCCCACCGAGCCGGGCGGGCGCCGGCGCTGCCGGCCCTCGTTTAGCGTCCGGAGGCGCCGGCGCGGCC
This sequence comes from Thermoanaerobaculia bacterium, assembly GCA_030150965.1. GTDB lineage: Bacteria > Acidobacteriota > Thermoanaerobaculia > Multivoradales > UBA5704 > JASLEW01. The sequence goes on from JASLEW010000685.1 coordinate 4,277, forward strand.
CGCCGGGCGCGGCAGCGCGACGCGGCGGC
>JASLEW010000769.1 GCA_030150965.1 Thermoanaerobaculia bacterium
CGCGGCGCCGGCGCACCTCGCGGCGGACGCCGCGCTGCGCGCCTTCCTGCGCGGCAAGCTCCCCGAGCACATGGTCCCCGCGAGCTTCTCCGCCCTGGAGCGCCTGCCGCTGACCGCCAACGGCAAGGTGGACCGCGCCGCGCTGTCGCGCCTCCTTCCGGATCGCCCGGCGGCGGCGCCCGCGCCCCACGCACCCCCCGAGCCGCCGCGCGACCGTCTGGAGGAGACGATCGCCGCGCTCTGGCGGGAGGCGCTGCACGCCGCCGAGGTGGGGATCCACGACAACTTCTTCACCCTGGGCGGGCACTCCGTGACCATGGTGCGCGTCTACAACCGGCTGCGGCAGGAGCTGGGGCGCGAGATCCCGCTGCTGACCCTGTTCGAGCATCCGACGATCGCGGCGCTGGCCCGCCACCTGAGCGGCGGCGCATCGGCGAGCGGGACGGTCGAGCGCAGCAGCGACCGCGGCGACCGCCGCCGCGAGGCCGCCCTGGAGCGGCGCGCCCAGGGGCGCCGGCCGGCCGCGGATGCGGCGCACGCTGCGGAGGACGACGACCTTGGCTGAGGCGGGCGAGCGCGCCGCCGCCGCCGTGGCGATCATCGGCCTCGCCGGCCGCTTCCCCGGCGCCGCGGACACCGGGCAGCTGTGGCGCAACCTGCGCCAGGGCGCCGAGGCGATCACCTTCTTCTCGGACGAGGAGCTGCGCGCCGCGGGCGCCGATCCGGCCCTCCTCGCCGACCCGCGCCTGGTCAAGGCCGCCCCGGTCCTCGACGGCATCGAGCTGTTCGACGCGCCCTTCTTCGGCCTGACGGCGCGCGAGGCCGAGGTCCTCGACCCGCAGCAGCGGCTGCTGCTGGAGCACGCCTGGGCCGCCCTGGAGTCGGCCGGCTACGACCCCGAGCGCTACCGCGGCACGATCGGGCTGTTCGCCGGCTGCGGTATGAACGCCTACCTCTGGCACAACCTGGCGCGGCGGCCGGAGGTGCTGCGGGCGCACGGCTTCCTCCAGGTGCTGCTCGGCAACGAGAAGGACTACCTGGCGACCCGCGCCGCCTACGCGCTCAACCTGCGCGGGCCGGCGGTCAACGTGCAGACCGCCTGCTCCACGGCGCTGGTGGCGGTCCACCTGGCGAGCCAGGCGCTGCTCGACTACCACTGCGACATGGCCCTGGCGGCGGCGGTGCGGGTGGCGGTGCCGCAGGTCCAGGGCTACATCCACGAGGAGGGCGGGATCAACTCTCCCGACGGCCACTGCCGCCCGTTCGACGCCGGCGCCGCCGGCACCCTGTTCGGCAGCGGCGTGGGCGTGGTGGTGCTCAAGCGCCTGGAGGACGCGCAGCGGGACGGCGACACCATCCGGGCGGTCGTCCGCGGCAGCGCGGTCAACAACGACGGCTCGCAGAAGGTCGGCTTCACCGCCCCCGGCATCGACGGCCAATCGGGCGTCATCGCCGAGGCGCTGGCCGCGGCCGGCGTCGATGCGGCGTCGATCTCCTACGTCGAGGCCCATGGCACGGCGACGCCGCTGGGCGACCCGATCGAGGTCCAGGCGCTCACCCGCGCCTTCCAGGCGCGCACCGGGCGCCGCGGCTTCTGCGCCCTGGGCTCGGTCAAGGGCAACCTGGGCCACCTCGACACCGCCGCCGGCATGGCCGGCCTGATCAAGACGGTGCTGGCCCTGGAGCACCGCGAGATCCCGGCGAGCCTCCATTTCACGGCGCCGAACCCGCAGATCGACTTCGCGGCGAGCCCGTTCTACGTCAACGACCGGCTGCGCCCCTGGGAGGCGGAGGGGCCGCGGCGCGCCGGGGTGAGCTCGTTCGGCATCGGCGGCACCAATGCCCACCTCGTCCTGGAGGAGGCGCCGGCCGCGCCGCCTCCCGCTCCGGCCCGCCCCCTTCAGCTCCTGGTGTGGTCGGCGCGCACCCCGGGCGCCGTGGAGCGGGCCACCGACGCCCTCGCCGCCTGCCTGCGCGCCCGGCAAGCGGCGGCGGAGGGGCCCGGCGCCGCGCTGGCCGACATGGCGTTCACCCTCCAGGCGGGGCGGCGGCGCTTCGCCCACCGGCGCGCCGTGGTCTGCGGCTCGGCGCGCGAGGCGGCCGAGATCCTGGAGCGGCGGGACCCCGCCCGCCTTCTGTCGCAGACCGCGGAGGCGCCGGGGGACCCGGCGGCGGCGGTCTTCCTCTTCCCCGGCCAGGGCGCCCAGTACCCCGGCATGGGGCGCGGGCTCTACGCCGGCGAGGAGGTGTTCCGCCGCGAGGTGGACCGCGCGGCCGAGGTGCTGCGCCCGCTCCTCGGGCTCGACCTGCGCGCGGCGCTCCTCCCCGCCGCCGGCGCCGACCCCGGGGAGGCGGCGGCCCGCCTGCGCCGCACCGACCTGGCGCAGGCGGCGCTGTTCACCGTCGAGCACGCGCTCGCCCGCCTGTGGATGAGCTGGGGCGTGCGGCCGCGGGCCCTGGCCGGCCACAGCATCGGCGAGGTCACGGCGGCCTGCGTGGCGGGCGTCTTCTCGCCGGAGGACGCCCTGGCCCTGGTGGCGGCGCGCGGCCGGGCGATGTGCGACCTGCCGCCGGGGGCCATGCTCGGCGTGCCGCTCCCCGAGGCCGAGGTCCGCGCCCTCCTCGCCACCGACTTCCCCGATCTCGACCTCGCGGCGGTCAACGCCCCGGACCTCTGCGCGGTCGCCGGGCCGCCGCCGGAGGTGGAGCGGCTCGACGCCGCCCTGGCCGGGCGCGGCGTGACGGCGAGCCGCCTGCACACCTCCCATGCCTTCCACGGCCGCGGCATGGACCCGGCGGCGGCGGCCGTCGCCGGCGAGGCCGCGCGGCTCTCCCTGAAGGCACCGGCGATCCCCTTCGTGTCGAACCTGACCGGCACCTGGATCCGCGCCGAGGAGGCCACCGACCCCGGCTACTGGGGGCGCCAGCTGCGCCAGACGGTGCGCTTCGCCGCCGGCCTGGCGGAGATCCTTGGCGAGCCCTCGCGGGTCCTCCTGGAGGTCGGCCCCGGCCGCACCCTGGCCGGCCTGGCGCGGCGCCATCCGGCGCTCGGCCCGCGGCACGCCGTCGTCAGCTCGCTGCCCGCGGCGCGCGACCAGGAGGACGACGTCCCGGCGCTCCTCGCCGCCGCCGCACGGCTCTGGCTGGCGGGCGTGAGCTTCTCCTGGAAGGGCCTGCACGGCGGCCCGCGCCGCCGCGTGCCGCTGCCCACCTACCCCTTCGAGCGGCTGCGCTACTGGATCGATCCCCCGCCGGCCGCCGGCCAGGGCCACCCGGCCGCCGCTGTCGCTGGCGCTCCCGCTCCGGCCGCCGGTGCCGCCGCGACCGCTCCGGCCGCCGGCTCCGCCGCTCTCGCCGCCGTCGCTCCAGCCGCCGCTGCCGGTGCCGCCGCTCTCGCCGGTGCCGCCGCTGCCACCGGCGCTGCCGGGAGCGCTCCTGCCGACGCTGCCATCGGCGCTGCCGCAACTGCTCCGGCCCAAGGTGCCATTGCCGCTGCCACCGGCGCCGCCGCGGCCGTTGCCACCGCGGCCGTTGCCACCGCCGCCGCAACCACGGCCACAACCGCAGCCCTGGCCGTTGCCTCCCCCGGCGCCCCTGCCGCCGCACCGGCGCCGGCGCTGCGGGCCAGCCACCGCCGTCCCCGCCTGGCCACCGCCTACGCCGCGCCGCGCGACGAGCGCGAGCGGGCCCTGGTCGCGCTCTGGGAGGAGAAGCTGGGAGTGGAGCCGGTGGGCGTGGCCGACGACTTCTTCGAGCTGGGCGGCCACTCGCTCACCGCCACCCGGGTGGCGGCGGCGGTGCGCGCCACGTTCGGCACCGACGCGCCCCTGCGCCAGCTGTTCGCCACCCCGACCGTGGCGGGGATGGCCGCCGTCCTGGCGCGCGTGCGCACCGGAGTGGCGCCGCCGGCCCTCCCGGTCCTGACCCCCGATCCCGGGCAGGCCCACGAGCCCTTCCCGCTGACCGATGTCCAGGCCGCCTACTGGCTGGGCCGCGGCGGCGCCTTCGCCCTTGGCGGCGTGGGCACGCACAGCTACTTCGAGATGGAGGCGGCCGGGATCGACCTGGAGCGCTTCGCGCGCGCCCTGCGCCTGCTGATCGGCCGCCACGGCATGCTGCGCGCCGTGGTGGCGCCCGACGGCCTGCAGCGCGTGCTGCCCGAGGTCCCACCCTACGAGCTGGCGGTCCTCGACCTGCGCGGCGCCGGCGAGGCCACGGCCGCGGCGCAGCTGCTGGCGGTGCGCGAGCGCATGTCGCACCAGGTGCTGCCGGCGGACCGCTGGCCGCTGTTCGAGATCCGCGCCACGGTGCTGCCGGACGGGCGCGTCCGCTTCCACGTCAGCTTCGACTTCCTCATCGGCGACGCCTGGAGCGTGCACCTGCTCGGCGACGACCTCGTTCGGCTGTACCGCGATCCGGCGGCGCTCCCGCCGCCGGCGGTGTCGTTCCGCGACTACGTGCTCGCCGAGGCGGCGCTCCGCGAGAGCGACCTCTTCGCCCGCTCGCGGGAGTACTGGCAGGCCCGGCTCGACACCCTGCCGCCGGCTCCCGAGCTGCCGCTGGCGGTCAATCCCCAGGCGCTCGGGCAGGTGCGTTTCACCCGCCGCCGCGGCGGCCTCGACGCGCCGGCCTGGCAGCGCTTCAAGGCGGAGGCGAGCGGCGCCGGCCTGACCCTCTCGGCGGCCGTCCTCGCCGCCTTCGCCGAGGTGCTGGCCGCCTGGAGCCGGAGCCCGCGCTTCACCCTCAACCTCACCCT
>JASLEW010000770.1 GCA_030150965.1 Thermoanaerobaculia bacterium
TATCAAGAGCGTCTCTGCTCCCGATGCCAATACCGTAACGGTGACGCTGAATAAGTCTTTTAGCCCGCTGCTGTGGTATCTGGGCGGCCAGACCTGGATTCTGCCCCGGCATCACTACGCCAACGTTGGCGACGGTAGCCAGTATGCTGACCCGAACCCTGTTGGCACCGGTCCTTACCTGCTCAACTCTTTTACGCCGCAAATCTACACTATGGTCAAGAATCCCCACTACTGGCAGCCTGGCAAGCCGACCGTGAATGAAATCACCTTCCCGGCCTTCAACTCGAATACCAGCGCGGAACTCGCGCTCAATCGTGGCGATATCCAGTGGACGGGCCTCTATATTCCAGATCTCAGCACGGTCGTCGAGGTCTACCCGCAGAACGCCCAGGCCGTGGAGTTCGGCGAGCCGCTGCTGGCGATCAACACCTCGTCTTAGGCGTCCCCGCCTGCGGCGATCCATGTTCAAGAAGATCCTCATCGCCAACCGCGGCGAGATCGCCCTGCGGATCATCCAGGCCTGCCGCGAGCTGGGCATCCAGACCGTGGCGGTCCACAGCACCGCCGACCGTGACAGCCTGCACGTCACCTACGCCGACGAGGACGTCTGCATCGGCCCGCCGGCGTCGGCCGCCAGCTACCTGAACATCTCCAGCATCATCTCGGCGGCCGAGATCACCGGCGCCGACGCCGTCCACCCGGGCTACGGCTTCCTGGCCGAGAACGCGCACTTCGCCTCGGTGCTCCAGGAGTGCAGGCTGGCCTGGATCGGCCCGCGCCCGGAGGTGATCCGCGCCATGGGCGACAAGGCGCAGGCGCGCCAGGCGGCGATGGCCGCCGGCGTGCCCGTCCTGCCGGGCAGCCGCGAGCCGCTGGCCGACGCCGCGGAGGCGCGGCAGCTGGCGGAGGAGGTCGGCTACCCGGTCATCCTCAAGGCGGCGGCCGGCGGCGGCGGGCGCGGCATGCGCATCGTCCACGCGCCGGAGGAGCTGGCCGGCCAGCTCGCCACCGCCGGCGAGGAGGCGCAGAAGGCCTTCGGCGACGGCCGGATCTATCTGGAGAAGTACCTGGTCCAGCCGCGCCACATCGAGTTCCAGGTGTTCGGCGACCTGCACGGCAGGGTCATCCACCTGGGCGAGCGCGAGTGCTCCATCCAGCGCCGCCACCAGAAGCTGATCGAGGAATCGCCCTCGCCCGCCCTGGGGCCCGAGCTGCGGCGCGAGATGGGCACCGCGGCGGTGCGCCTGTGCAAGGCGGTGGGCTATGAGAACGCCGGCACCATCGAGTTCCTGCTCGACGCCGACGGCTCGTTCTACTTCATGGAGATGAACACCCGCATCCAGGTGGAGCACCCGGTCACCGAGATGGTGACCGGCATCGACCTGGTGAAGCTGCAGATCCAGGTGGCGGCCGGCGCGCACCTGGAGATCGCCAACGGCCTCAAGCCGCGCGGCCACGCCATCGAGTGCCGGGTCAACGCCGAGAACCCCGAGACCTTCGCTCCCAGCCCGGGCAAGCTCCGCACCTTCCATCCGCCGGGCGGCCCGGGCACGCGGGTGGACACGCACGCCTACGAGGACTACGTCATCCCGCCGTACTACGACTCCCTGGTGGCGAAGCTGATCGTCCACGACCGCAGCCGCGGCGAGGCGCTGGCCCGCATGTCGCGGGCGCTCGACTTCTTCGTGGTGGAGGGGATCCACACCACGATCCCCCTGCACCAGCGGATCCTCGCCGACCCCGAGTTCATCGCCGGCCGCTTCTCGACGCGCTTCATGGAGGAGTTCCTGAAGCGGCGGGCTGCGGCGGGCCGGTAGCCGCCGATGCCCGCGAGCCCGCGGCCGCGTCCCGCGCCGGGGCCGATCTACGCCATCGCCGACGCCGACGCGCTGGCCGCCTCCGCGGTGCCGCCGGCCGGCTTGGCCGCGGCGGTGGCGGAGATCGCCGCGGCCGGCATCGGCACCATCCAGCTCCGCGGCAAGCGGCTGACCGGCCGCGCCTGGTACGACGCGGTGGCCGGCTGCTGCGCCGCCCTGGAGGGGACGGGCGCGGCGCTGTGGCTGGACGACCGGGTGGACCTGGCGGCGCTCTTCCCGGTGGCCGGCGTCCACCTCGGGCAGGCCGACCTGCCGCCTGCCGCGGCGCGGCGCATCCTGGGGGAAGCCGCCTGGATCGGCCAATCCACCCACAACGAGGAGCAGCTCCTCGCCGCCGCCGCCGACCCGGAGGTGGACCTGATCGCGGTGGGACCGGTCTTTCCGACCACCGGCAAGGCCGACCCCGACCCGGTGGTCGGCATCGACTTCCTGCGCTGGGCCCGCGCCCGAACGGCCAAGCCGCTGGTGGCGATCGGCGGCATCGACGCCCGCAACGCGGCGCGGGTGCTGGCCGCGGGGGCCGACGGCGCGGCGGTCCTCGGCGCCGTCTGCCGCGGCGACGTGCACGACAACTGCCGCCGGCTGCTCGCCACCGTCGCCCTCTGATGCCACTAATGCGACAATCCCGCCATGCGCATCTTCCTCACCGGCTTCATGGGCGCGGGCAAGACCACGGTCGGCCGCCGCCTGGCGGAGCTGCTCGGCATGCAGTTCGTCGATCTGGACCAGCAGATCGAGGAGCGGGCGGGCGAGTCGGTGCGCGAGATCTTCGCCCGCCATGGCGAGCCGGCCTTCCGCCGCCTGGAGCTTGCCGCGCTGGAGGAGGCGCTCGCCCATGACGAGGCGGTGGTGGCGACCGGCGGGGGCACGATGAGCTCCGAGATCGGGGCGCGGAGCATCCGCGGCGCCGGCCTGTCGGTCTGGCTCAATCCGTCGTTCGCCACCATCGTCGGCCGCATCGGCGGCCTGGGCAAGGGCGACCGGCCGCTGTTCCGCGACGAGGCCCAGGCCCTGGCGCTCTACCGCGACCGGCTGCCGGCCTACCGGCGGGCGGATCTGACGGTGAACATCGGCCCGCGCGAGGCGCCGGAGGAGGTCGCGGCGCGGATCGCCCTGCTGCTGCGGGAGCGCCGGTGCGCTATCTGATCCTCTCCGACATGCACGCCAACTGGGACGCCTTCGAGGTGGTCCTGCGGCGGGCACGGCGGAAGCGCTTCGACGCCGCCCTGGTGCTGGGCGACCTGGTGGGGTACGGCGCCGCTCCCAACCAGGTGGTGGAGGCGGTGCGGCGCCTGTCGCCGCGGCTCTACGTGGTGCGCGGCAATCACGACAAGGTGGCGGCGGGGCTCGATTCCGGCGTCAACTTCAACCATACCGCCCTGGCCGCGGCGCAGTGGACCTCCGAGCGCCTCACCAGCACCAACCTGCGCTACGTCCGCGACCTGCCCGAGGGGCCGATCGAGGTGGCGCCCGGGCTGGCCATCTGCCACGGCTCGCCGCTCGACGAGGACACCTACGTGTTCTCCGACGCCGACGCCTTCGAGATCTTCTCCTCGTTCGACGTGCCGGTGACCTTCTTCGGCCACACCCACATCCCGTCGCTCTTTTCCCTGGAGGGGCGCCGGCTGGGGGTGAACGCCCTGCGCGGCGGCGCCGGCCGCATCCAGCTGGCCCCGCACGGCCGCTACCTGGTGAACCCGGGCTCGATCGGCCAGCCGCGCGACCGCGACCCCCGCGCCTCGTTCATGATCTACGACAGCGACAGCCGGGTCATTCGCTGGTACCGCATCCCCTACCCGATCCCGGCGGCGCAGCGGCGCATCCTCAGGGCCGGCCTGCCGCACGCGCTGGCCGACCGCCTGGCGGTCGGCGCCTGAGGCGCGCGGCGAGCCTTGCCGCCGCCGCCGGCGAAGCGCGGCGGACGACGGGGACGCTGCCGCCGGGGAGCGACGGATGACCATCACCTTCTTTCTCGCCGACCCCGATCTCGACCGCCTGCGCCGCCTCGACCCGGACCGCGACTGGCGCGAGCTGCAGCTCGGCGAGCGCGCGTGGGTGCTCCAGACCTGGCTGCGCCTGGCCGCCGCCGGCCACCCGGCGGCGCTCAGCGGCGTGCCGCCGGACTCCGGCCTGGTGGTCTTCCACGCCAAGCAGCGGCGCGAGCTGCGGCGCCGCCTGCGCCGGCGGCACGGCCGGCGCGATGCCCGTGACGTCCGCGCTGCCCGCGATGCCAGCGCTGCCCGCGATGCCAGCGCTGCCCGCGACGCCCCCAATGCCAGCGCTGCCCGCGATGCCAGCGATGCCAACGATGCCCGCGATGCCCGCGATGCCCGCGATGCCCGCGAAGCCCGCGGGGTGGTCCTGGTGGCGGTCCGCGGCGACATCAAGCCGGTGCGGCGCGCCGACTTCGAGGTGGTGCAGAACGGCCGCTCGGCCGACGGCCGGCGCACCCACTTCGTGCCGCACTGGCCGCAGCCGGGCCTGCTGCCGCGCGACCCCGGGCGCGGCACGACGCTGGCACGCCTGGCCTACAAGGGGTTCGACCTCAACCTCCACCCCTATTTCCGGTCGGCCGAGTGGCGCGCGTGGCTTCTGGCGCGCGGCATCGAGTGGGTGACCGATTCGGTGCCCTACGACGGGCGCCGCGCCGCCGATCCGACGCTCGCCTGGCCCGACTTCCGCGACGTGGACGCGGTGCTCGCCGTGCGGCCCCCCGACGTCCCGCGGCCGGGCTCGAAGCCCGCCACCAAGCTCTACAACGCCTGGCACGCCGGGGTGCCGGCGCTGCTCGGCCCCGATCCGGCGTTCGCCGAGCTGCGGCAGTCGCCGCTCGACTACCTGGAGGTGAGCGGCCCGGAGGACGCCAGGGCCGCGGTGAGCCGCCTCCAGGAGGAGCCGGACCTCTACCGCCGCATGGTCGAGAACGGCCGCCGCCGCGCGGCCGAGTTCACCGTCGAGGTGGTGCGCGCGCGGTGGCTGGCGCTGCTGGAGGAGACCCTGCCGGCATGCCTCGCCGCCCGGGCCGCTCGAAGCAGGGCCTGGGGCTGGCTCCCGGCCGGCCTCCGCGCCTGGCCGCGCCGCCTGGCCGGCCTCCGG
>JASLEW010000768.1 GCA_030150965.1 Thermoanaerobaculia bacterium
GCCCCGCCGCCGCCGCTGGAGCTGCCCCTGGACCGGCCGCGCCCGCCGGCGCGCGGCGGCCGGTGGGCGGAGGTGCCGGTGGCGCTGGGGCCGCGGCAGGCCGCGACCTTCCTTCTGGCCGGCTACGCAGCGCTCCTGGGCGAGCTCTCCGAGCAGGAGGAGATGACGGTGGCCGTCGAGGCGGAACCGCCGGCCCGGCGCGTGGATCTGACCGCCGATCCGATGTTTGTGGAGCTGGTTCGCCGCGTTGCAGAGGCTGCCGAAGGACCATCGGCGGCGGCTCCGCGCGCGGGCTTCACATTCGTCGCGACGCCTGGCGCGGCCGAAACCAGCGCCCTTACGGCTGCCGGGAACGGCCTCGATCTGCGGCTCGATCTCGCCCTGGCGGGGAACGGCATCGCCGGGCGGCTCGGCTACGACCCGGACCTCTTCGACCGGACGACCGTGCAGCGGTGGGCGGGGCACCTGGCGGCGCTCCTCGCCGCGGCGGCGGCGGAGCCGGGGCGGCGCCTCTCGGCCCTGCCGCTGCTCTCCCCGGCCGAGCGCCAGCAGCTCGTCCGCGAGTGGAACGACGCTCCCCTCCCACAACCGGTGCCGGTGCCGGAGTTGCTCCGCCGTAGCGCGGAGCTCTGGCCGGAGCGGCCGGCGGTGCAGGATGGCGGCCGGACGCTCACCTTCCGCGAGCTGTGGGAGCGCTCCACGCGCCTGGCGCGGCGGCTCGCGGCGCGGGGCGTCGGCCTGGAGACGCCGGTGGCCGTGCTGCTGCCGCGCGGCGCCGACCTGGTCGTGGCGCTGCTCGCGGTGATGGAGGCGGGCGGCGCCTACGTGCCGCTCGATCCCTCCTACCCCGAGGCGCGGCTGGCGCACATGATCGCCGACTCGGGAGCGCGGCTGCTGCTCGCCCGGGACGATCCTCCCGCCGGTCTCCTCACCGCCGGCATCGCGGTCGTCCGCCTCGACGCGCTGACCGCCGGGCTGGAGGCGGAGCCCCTGCCCTCGGCGCCGCGCCGCGCGACCCTGCCGGAGCAGCTCGCCTACATCCTCTACACCTCGGGCTCGACCGGCCGGCCGAAGGGGGTCCAGGTCACCCACGGCGGGCTCGCCAACGTGCTCGCCTCGGTCGCCGCCTGGCCGGGGGCGGGCGCTGACGACCGGCTGATCGGGGTGACCCCGGTGTCGTTCGACATCTCGGTGGTCGAGATGTTCCTGCCGCTCGCCATCGGCGCGCCGGTGCTGCTGGTTGGCCGGGAGACGGCGAGCGACGGGACGCGGCTCGCGGCGGCGCTCGCCGAGCACCGCATCACCTGGCTCCAGGCGACGCCGGCCACCTTCCGCCTGCTCCTGGAGGTGGGGTGGCGCAACCGCGCGGTGCGCGTCTGGAGCGGCGGCGAGGCGATGGCGCCCGAGCTCGCGCGGCGGCTCCTCGGCGCCGCCGGCGAGGTCTGGAACATGTACGGGCCGACCGAGACCACGATCTGGGCCACCGCCGGCCAGGTCCACGAAGCCGGCCCCGGCTCCGTGCCGATCGGCCGGCCGATCCGCGGCCTCCGCGCCCACGTGGTGAAGCGCGACCTGCGGCCGGCGCTCCCCGGCGCCATCGGCGAGCTTGCCCTGGCCGGGGCCGGCCTGGCGCGCGGCTACAGCGGCTCCCCCGACCTGACCGCCGACCGCTTCCGCCCCGATCCGTTCGGCGGAGCGGGGGAGCGGCTCTTCCGCAGCGGCGACCGGGTGCGCCTCCTCCCCTCCGGCAGCATCGAGTTCCTCGGCCGCCTCGACCAGCAGGTCAAGGTGCGCGGTTTCCGCATCGAGGTCGCCGAGGTCGAGCGCGCGCTGGAGGAGCATCCGGGCGTCGCCCAGGCGGCGGTGGCTGCCCTGGCGCCGGCAGCGGCGGGCGAGGACTCCACCGGCGAGCGCCGGCTGGCCGCCTTCTTCGTCCCCGCGCCCGCTCCGGGCGGCGGTGCGTCGCGGTCCGCGCCCGCGTCAGCCGGCGCCGTACCTGCCGCAACCGGCGGCGTGTCCGCGGCGGACGCCGCAGCGCCGTTCCCGGCCGGCGTTGCGTCGCGGTCCGCGCCCGCATCAACCGGCGCTGTGCCTGCCGCTACCGGCACCTCGCACGGCGGCGCGCCCACCGCCGCCGAGCTGCGCCGCCACCTGGCGCGGCAGCTGCCGGAGTTCATGCTGCCGGCGTCGTACACCGCGGTTGCCGGGCTGCCGCGGACGCCGAGCGGGAAGCTCGACCGCCGGGCGCTCCAGGCGCTCGCCGCGGACGCTCCCGCGGGGGCCGCGGGCGCCGCCGCCCACGTCGCGCCGCGCGATCCGGTCGAGGAGGGGCTGGCGGCGATCTGGGCCGAGGTGCTGGGGGTCGAGCGGATCGGCGTGCACGACGGCTTCTTCGAGGCGGGCGGGCACTCGCTCTCGGCGATCCGCGCCATCTCGCGGGTGCGCGCCACCTTCGGCGTCGAGCTGCCGCTGCGCGCGCTGTTCGAGGCGCCGACCGTCGCCGGCCTCGCGGCGCGCCTCGGCCGGGAGATCCAGGGGGATCACGGCGCGCCGGCCGAAGAGGCGATCCCGCGGGCCGCCGAGGCGGGGCCGGCGCCGCTCTCCTTCGCCCAGCAGCGGCTCTGGTTCCTGGACCGCCTGGAGGGGGCGTCGGCGCTCTACAACCTCCCCTCGATCCTGCGCCTGCGCGGGGCGCTCGCGCCGGCCGCGCTCGCCGCGGCGCTGCGCCAGGTGGTGCGGCGCCACGAGGCGCTGCGCACGACCTTTGCGCTGCGCGGCGGCGAGCCGGTGCAGGAGGTCGGGGAGGGCACGGCGGTGTCAGCGTCGACGCTGCCGCTCGCCGATCTCTCGGCGCTGCCGGCCGGCCGCGCCGAGGCCGCCGCGCTGCGCCTCGCGCGCCGCGAGGTCCGGCGGCCGTTCGACCTCGAACGCGGGCCGCTCCTCCGCGTCCTGCTGCTGCGCATCGCCCCGGGCGACCACCTGCTCGCGGCGACGATGCACCACGCGATCGGCGACGGCTGGTCGCTGGGGATCTTCGCGCGCGAGCTGGGCGCGCTCTACGCCGCCGCGGCAGACGCGCCGGACGCGGCGGCG
>JASLEW010000849.1 GCA_030150965.1 Thermoanaerobaculia bacterium
CCCCCGCCGACCGTGGCCGCGGCCGCCCGGCCGCCCGCCGCGACCGCCAGGGGGGCGGCCGGGGCGGCGGCGGTGCCCGGCGACACCTCCTACTTCGAGGCGCTCTCGGCCACCTTCAACCGCGGCTGGGCGCCGCTGCGCGGCGTGCTGCGCGAGGGGCACAAACTCATCGCCCTGCCGCTGCCCGAGCTCTACGACCTGCCCCGCGACCCGGGCGAGACGAAGAACCAGATCGACGCCGACCGGCCGCTCGCCCGGTCGCTCCTCGACCGGCTGCCGCGCGAATCGAGCTGGCCGCCGTCGCGCCCGGAGCCGACCGCCGAGGAGGCCGCCAAGCTGCGGAGCCTGGGCTACGCCGTGGGCTCCGCGCCCCTGCGCCAGAGCTACGGCCCCGACGACGACCCCAAGCGCCTGGTCGCCCTCGACCGCCAGATCCACGGCGTCATCGACCTCTACCAGCGCGGCCATGCCGCGGCGGCGGCGGAGCTGGCGCGGAAGCTGGTGGCGGAGCGCCCGTCCATGCCGCTCGGCCACTCCCTCCTCGCCCAGGCGCTCCTGCAGAGCGGCCAGAGGCAGGAGGCGCTCGCGGTGATGCGCGAGGCGCAGCAGCACGGCACCGCGACCGAGGGGCTGCTCTGCCAGCTCGGCCTCACCCTCTCCGAGCTGGGCCATCCCGAGGAGGCGGTCAGGGTGCTCACGCCGCTCGCCGCCCGCGGCGTGCCGCAGTACCTCGACGCCCTGGCGCAGGCGCTCTCCGACGCCGGCCGGCAGCAGGAGGCCGCCGCCACCCTGCAGAAGGCGCTGGCGATCGAGCCGGACGACGCCGCCGCCTACGAGCAGCAGGCGCTCATCGAGCTGCGGCGCGAACGCTGGGCGGCGGCCCGCGACAGCTGTCAGCGGGCGCTCAAGCTCAACGATCGGCTGCCGCGCGCCTGGAACGACCTCGGCGTGGCCCTCTTTCAGCTGCACGAGCCGGCCGCGGCGCTCGACGCCTGGCAGCACGCCATCGAGCTCGACAGCACGCTCGTCGACGCGCTGTGGAACTTCGGCCTCAACGCCGCCGCGCAGGGGCGCGCGCAGCAGGCACGGCGGGCGCTGCAGCGCTTCCTCGAGGTGGCGCCGGAGAAGGACTACCGCGCCGACCGCGACAAGGCCCGGCGCATCCTCGCCGCCCTCGACGCGGCGGAGGGGGGCGGCGCCGCCAACCCGGGCGCCGGCCATCCGCCCGGCGGAGGCGGGGAACGCCGGCGGTGAAGCACTCCGCGGCACCCGCCGCGCGGCCTGCCGCCAGGACCATTCTCGTCACCGGCGCCATTCTCCTGGCTCTCGCCGTGGCGGCAGGCGGCTGCGGCCGGACGGGCTCCGGGGGAGCCGGCGGCAGAGGCCCGGGCCTGGCGGCCGGCCTGGGGGGCGACGCCGCGGCGCCCACCGTGCCGCCGGGCACCCCGGTGGTGCTGATCTCGATCGACACCCTGCGCGCCGACCATCTGCCGGCCTACGGCTACCGCGGCGTGGACACGCCGGCCATCGACGCCCTGCGGCGCGACGCGGTCCTCTTCCGCCGCGCCTACAGCCACACGCCGCTGACCCTGCCGTCGCACACCTCGCTGCTGACCGGCCTGCTGCCGGGGGTGACCGGGGTGCGCGACAACGTCGGCTACACCCTCGACCCGGCGCGCGTGGCGAGCGGCGAGCTCCCCTACCTGCCGGAGATCCTGCACCGCCGGGGCTATGCCACGGCCGGCGCGGTGTCGGCCTACGTGCTCCAGGGGCGGACCGGCCTCGCGGCCGGCTTCGACCTCTACGAGGACAGCATCGAGTTCCGCGGCGGCACCGGCCTCGGCGGCCTGCAGCGGCCGGGGGCGGAGACCCTGCGCCTCGTCCTGCCGTGGCTGCGGGGCGCGGCGGCGGCGTCCGGGAGGGGGCGGCCGTTCTTCCTCTTCTTCCACCTCTACGAGCCGCACACGCCCTACACGCCGCCGGAGCCCTACGCCTCGCGCTACCCGCTCAAGTACGACGGCGAGATCGCCACCGCCGACGCCGTCGTCGGCCGCCTGCTCGACGAGCTGCGGCGCCTCGGGGCCTACGACCGCGCCATCGTGGTGCTGCTCTCCGATCACGGCGAGGGGCTCGGCGACCACGGCGAGGACGAGCACGGGGTGCTGCTCTACGACGAGGCGATCCACGTGCCGCTGCTCGTCAAGCTGCCGCGGCGGCAGCTCGCCGGCCGCACCGCCGAGACCCCCGCCGGGCTCACCGACGTGGCCCCCACGCTGCTCGCGCTCCTCGGCCTGCCGGTGCCGGCGGCGATGCACGGCGTGGCGCTCCTCGGCGGCGCCGGCCAGAGCGGCAGCGACGATCAGAGGGGGCAGAGCGGCCAGGACGGCCGCGCCGGTCACGGCGACCGCCAGGGGCCGGACGCAAGCCGCGCTGCCGTCGAGGGAGGCGGGGGCGGCGGCGGCGGCGCGCCCGGGGACCGCCGGATCTACGCCGAGACGTTCTACCCGCGGCTGCATTTCGGCTGGAGCGACCTGGCGGCGCTCACCGGCCGGCGCGACCAGTACATCGCCGGCCCCGACCCCGAGCTCTACGACCTGGAGCGCGACCCGCACGAGCGGCGCAACGTCCTGCGCGACGAGCGCCGCACCGCCGCCGCACGGCGCGACGAGCTGGCCGCCTACCGCCGCGAGCTGGCGCCGCCGGCGGCCCTCGACGCCGAGGCCCGCCAGGCGATGGCGGCCCTGG
>JASLEW010000858.1 GCA_030150965.1 Thermoanaerobaculia bacterium
GCGCCAGGCCGGCCGGGCGCGAGGCACGCGCTGGGCTGCGCGGGGCCGCGCAGCCCGCGCCTGACCGCCTGCGGCCACGTCGAGAGCGGCGGTATTGACATTCGTTTCCAGTATGCTTCAATACGCTTCGCAGCCCGGCCCCGCTGGCTGCGAAGTATGCTGGCGAAGCCTCGGTCCCATCAGGTCTTTGGTGAAGAGCGCCGAGGAGGAGGTGACCCTTGCGACTGCGGCACAGCCCGATCCGCCTCTGCCTTGCCACCGCTCTCCTGGTTGCCTCCGCGGCCGTCGCGGAGCAGGACGCGGTCAGACCGCCGCTCCAGGATATCGGCGCCGAGCCGGGCCATCTGCCGAAGGTCCATTACATAGCGAGCGAAGCCTGGCGGCCCTCCCCGATTTGGATCGATGCCTCGATGGTGCTCAACCACGATGGCAGCGTCGATACCGCCCTCGTGCCGAAGGACGAGGCCGACTGGTTTCTCGCTCCACTGCTGAGCTCGACCCCAGAGCACGGTTGCGTCCACACCGGCGGCATCCTGCAGGACAACGTCAATGCGCCGGACCGGGGCAGCCTCGAGGAGGCGGCGAAGAGCTCGCGCCTGGTGATCCTCGGCAGGGTGACAGAGAAGGCGTTCGGCCTCGAAGCCTATATCCCGGGGCAGCTGCTCCGCGTCGTGCCGTTGGAGACGCTCAAGGGGCAGCCGCGCAACGTGCCTGCCTATTTCGTCTTCATGCCGGTTGGCAACTTCAAGATCGGGACGGTTCCAATCTGTGCCACCGACAAGCGCTACCCCGACCCTCCCCAGGTGGGGGACGAGGTGCTGCTGTTCGTCCCCGACGGGCCGAACTGGCAGGCCAAGCAGAGCGAGCCTTTCCTGGAGCTGCTCGACGACGGCGGGATCGTCACCCTGCACGCGGACTCGACCGTGAGCCTGCCGGCCAGGTTTGCGAAGGCGGGCGCCCCGCGGCTCAAGCCGGAAGACGTCCTCAGCCGCGTACGCGGCGCGGTCGTTCAAGGGGAGCGCTGAGATGGCTCTGCCCGCGCTTCTCGCGCTGCTCTCGGCGCTGGCTCCGCTGCAAGGTCCGGTCGCCGATGGCGCCGGCGTCGTCGAGGACTCCACGCCCTCCTGCGTCGGCTCGATCGCCTCCTACCCCAACGCTCCCGCCGTCTACCAGATCGTACCCGACGGCAGTGTCCCGGCTGGGATCGCAAGCGCCGCGGCGAGCGCCTGGGACAGCTCATCCTGCAATCCGGGCGGCACCGCTTTCCCCACGTTCACCACCACCCCCCACGGCGGGAGCAGCGCAGATTCCGCTCCATTACACCACCGGGGTCAACCCCGCCAACCCGCGTGCCTGCGGTCAGTTCAACGCCAACACGGGAGCGATCAACCTCTTTTCACAAGCCCAGATGCCCAATGGCGGCGTGGGCCCCTGCGGCACCACCAGCACCGTGATCCAGAGCCTCGAGCACGAGCTTGGCCACCGGCTCGGTCTCGCCGATCAGAGCAGCACCACCTGCCCCGGCTACATCATGTCGCAGGTGGCGTTTCCACCTCAGACCGGCGTGATGCCTCCGCAGCCGCTGCCGAGGTCCATCCAGCCCGCGGAGTGCCAGCAGGCGAACACCCTCAACACCACCCCCGCCGAACAGCCGGCTCCGCAACCACCCCCCGTGCAGTGCCCTGGGAACTGTGCCAACGGCTGCGTGGTCAGCAACGTTTGTGCGTGCCCCTCGGAGTGTCCGACCACCTGTGACATAAACGGCCTCTGCACCGGCGGCGGCGGAGGTGACTGCGAGATCGATCCCGAGGACTGCCAGCCACAGGATGACGGCGGCCTGCTTGCGCTGCCAAGCCGCCTACCCTCCGGCGGTTGTGTTGATCGAGCGCGGGCCTCCACCCGGGGCCTGACGAATCGCGGTTCTTGAGGCTGCGCCGCCTATCTCCGGGCGGCCGGGCTGGAGGCTCGGTGCCGGTGAGCGGGGCCGCCACGGCAAGTTCCATGCGGCGGGAGATTCTGCCGCGGCGGGCCGCCCGGGCAAGTTCGCCCCGGACCCGCGGCATCCGCGGCCCCTGTGAGGCACAGCGCTCCGGGCACCCGGATACGGTGGCACATGCGCAGAGCCGCATAGCTCTATGCGGCTTTATGTTTTCTATTCTAATACTCGCATGCGACGTGTTAATCTAGGGGTCGCAGCAACCGCCGAGCGGCAGCTTCGCCACTGGCACCGGCCTCATATGCAGGGTCCGCGGTCGAGATGGCATTGTGGAGCTTCCCGAGTGATAGGGAACTCAAGGGCTGATCGAAGCCCCTACTGCCCAAGCTCATTAGCCATGTGAACCATCTTGGAGTCGCCGAATGCACGAACACAATGCCGCATCAGGAAGCCAAGTGCCGTTCGACACGACACCCCAACCACTTGGTGATCAGCCTAGAGCGCCAGAGCAAGAGGCTTTGTACGGGAGAGAGAATCAAATATCAATCATAGTGCCATTTGACCTTGGTGAAAGTTACATCTTCAGCGTGCCTAGAGACCGTTGTGAAGAGTGCATATGGATAAATATCTTTCGCAAGGCAAATCAGCGCCTGCCTGCCAATGCTGACTGGCAGTGGAATACCTCTGAGCTGGGAGAAGATCCTGCGCCCTATCGTGAACCATTTGGCCCAGTAGCGCGCTTCAAGTACATGAAGCCGATCGCTGGCACACTAGACGGGCTCTGCAAGGCGAGCAGCTTTTACGCCGACTTTCGGTTCTTGGAGTGCGTGTTCTTCACTCGCGGCATTGGGGTGGCCATCCTCAGTGGGACCTTGCGGAACGGTATTTCGCCGGCGACTTGGCGCAACGAGTTCTTCCGCGAAAGGGAACAGCTAAAAGCTGCTTTGCTATCATTCCTATGCCACGCACGTGAGGCGTATCGGACAGTGATGGATAACGCAGCAAGTCGGGGCGTGGCATCAGGAGAGAAATTCGTCTTCGCCGTAAAACTTCCAGGCCGTAGGCGAATGATCGACAAAGCTCGATTTCCTTACGCTATACTATTTACTGACGCCGAGCTTCCGGTGCGCGAACAACACGCCGCCACTCTCTCCTTTGCGCAGCCTCTCGGGTATAGGTATTCCCGCCAAGGCTTGGAGAGCGTCACTCTAAAGATTGACGTTGGATGGGGCGAGACGACGGTGTCCAGGCCTGCTCGAACGCCGGAAGCCGCACAGCGTGCGGTTATAGATGCGTTTGTTGTCGGCATGGCGTCGTGGTTTGCTCTTGTCGTGATGACCAGCCTCGTTTCGCGCTTCTTGCGTGATTCTTATGCTTCCTTCGAGAAGCCGCGACCGCAGCTTGGCTATGAGAAAGGGCGGAAGATCAGTCTCGCCTTTATGGACACGGCAAACGCCTCTCGGCCCGTGCGCTGGACTCTCCGTGAACGCGATATTCTTCTTCTCGATCGTATCCATGAAACGTGGAGTACCAAGAGGTGGTGGAGCAACGTTGAGGAGAGGACAACATTACTTTCGGCTCACCATGCCGAAGTCGCCGCTTCTTTACGACGGAGGAGCGAGAGAAGGCTGAGCGCGCTGGTCATCGGCCTAGCTGCAATTACTGCGCTCAGCGCAGTGCGCGACGTAGCTGACATATGGTGCTGGCCGAAGGAGTGCACTTCGATAGTGATGTTGCTCATCTTGCTGCTCGCACCCGTGCTGTATTTCGTGCTGGTGCGCGAGGAGAACAGGCACCTGGACGATTAAGCTAAGCCTCCTGGCTGCCAGCTTCAGCGACAGGCGCTGCGCGAGCTGCTCATTGTGGCTGGCACGCGGCGGCCTCGCAGGCGGCGAGGCCCGAGGGCGACGTGGGCGGCCAGGGAGGGGGCGAGCCACGGATCGTGGAGACGCTGCGCCTTGGTGAGCTCCAGCTCGGTCGCCTGCCCGGCGGCGGCGTCGCTCTCCAGGGCGGCCTCAGCGCGCCGGGTCAGGAGGCGCACCAGGGAGAGGCGCCGGCAGGCGGGGATCGCGGTGCGGGGCGGCGAGGCGTTCGGGCCGCGGCAGGGCGAGGAGGCGGTCCGCCAGCGCCTGGTCGGCGAGCGCCTGACGGAAGCGTGCCGCGGCCGACAACGGCTGCGGCGGCTCGGGGGGCTCCGGTCGCGGCGGTGGCCAGTCGCAGGGCCAGCAGAGCGGCGGTCGAGCACCTGGCGCTGCGCGTGCAGGAGGCGCCGGACTTCGCGGCGCGGGTCAGCGCGGCCGGGGTGGACCCGGCGGCGCTGGTTGCCGCGGTGGGGGCGCTGGGCTACTGCGAGAAGGCGGCGCTGCTCGACCTGGCGCTCCAGGCGCAGGCGCCGGCGGCGGCCCAGGACGAGGCGCGCGGCTGAGCGGGCGGCGTGGGCCGCCATCCCGGGGCCGGAGACGGCCTAGCCGCAGCCGTCAGCGGCGACCGTGCAGAGGTCGATCGAGATCATGTGGTTCTGACCCTTCACGCCGAGCAGGCGGGACTCGTCGAGAAGGCGCAGGGTCTCGGAGCTGAGGCGGATCTTCTTCGGCTCGCTCTTCTTCATGGGACCTCCTTCGTCGTGCGAGAGTGGCGGTCTCGCTGCTCCGACCATACAACAGGTGCGCGGCAGAGGCCGCCGATACCGCCCGGTACCTTCTCGCCCAGGACGTCCTCGCGGAGGCTTCGAGGCACGCTGCGCCAGGCACCCCTGTACCTCCTGCTGTCAAGAATCACGGCTGCAAAGCGATACCTCTCGCCCAAAGCATGCCGCGGTTTTGACACCTCTTGACGGCGGCTGCCTCGCCGTGCCGGAGTGTGCCGGGGCAGGGGCCGGGGCCGCTGCCAGGCAGGCAGGTGGCCGGACGCCGCCGCCCCCGCCGAGCCGGTGCGGTGGTTTCCGCTACGCGCCGACGATGGGCGCCCGGCCCGGCCATCGTCCCGTCACCGTCCCGGAAGTGGGACCTGGCGGTGGAAAAGTTACCTGAAATGCCGGCAAATCCGGCACCGGCGGGTTGGCCGTTCACATCGCACCGGACCGCCTCTACTCTTCCGCAGGACCGGGAGGAGCGAAGTGATGACGACGGTGGATCGCAAAGACCAGGAGCTCCTGGAGCTGGAGGCCGCGGCGGCCGGCGGCGGCATCGGCGGCCTGCTGAGCAGCACGCGCCTGCTCGAAGCCGGGCCGGCCGGCGGGGGCGGCGGCGGCGGAGCCCCGGCA
>JASLEW010000878.1 GCA_030150965.1 Thermoanaerobaculia bacterium
CAGCGCGAGCTACCTGCGCCTGGTCGAGGGCTCGGCCACCGTCACCCATCCGGCGTCCGGCGCCGACGGCGGCGCCGCCACCGTGGCGGCGCAGGTGAACCAGCCGATCATGCCGGGCGACAGCCTCGCCGTGGCGCCGCACGGCCGGGTCGAGGTCATGCTGGCCGACAACAACATCGTGCGCCTCGACGGCGACACGCGGCTGACCTTCGATCACCTGGCGAACTCCGCCGGCGTGGCGGACGCCGCCACCGAGCTGCGCCTCGACGAGGGCAACCTGCAGCTGATCGTCACCACGACCTCGATCGGCCAGGAGATGCCGACCGTCCTGACGCCGAACCTGAGCGCCTACATCCAGGCCTACGGCAACTATCGGATCACCACCGACCGCGGCGACTTCAGCGAGGTGGTGGTGCGCCGCGGCACCGCCCAGCTGGTGAGCGACGCCGGCCAGGGCATGGTGCGCGCCGGCGAGGAGGCGATGGTCGACAGCCGGCGGCAGGCGCGGATCGACGTGCGCGAGGCCGGCGGCTACGACTCGCTCGAGCGGTGGGCGGGGCGCGCCGACGCCCAGGCCCGGGTCGCCGCGTCGAGCTACGTGGATCCCAGCCTGGCGTACCAGGCGGCGTCGCTCGACCGCTACGGGCACTGGATCGACTACCAGAACCAGTCCTACTGGCAGCCCAACGGGGAGGACAGCGGCTGGAGCCCGTACTGGGACGGCCGCTGGGAGAGCGGCCCCGGGGGCCTGACCTGGGTGGCCAACGAGCCGTGGGGATGGGTCCCCTACCACTACGGCACCTGGGACTACCTGCCGAGCTACGGCTGGGCCTGGCAGCCCGGCGCCGTCTACTCGCCGGCCTGGGTCTACTGGTACTGGGGCCCGAGCTACGTCGGCTGGTGCCCGGCCGGCTTCTACACCGGCTTCTACGGCGGCTTCTTCCCCGCCTTCCGCTTCGGCCTCTACGGCTGGGCGGGCGGCTCCTGGGGCCTCTTCGCCCACTGGCACTTCGCGCCCTTCGGCCACTTCTTCCATGCCGACTGGCACCGCTGGGCGATCGGCGGCGCCTTCGGGCGCGGCTTCCCCGGGCACGGCCTGGAGCGCGGTCTCATCACCACCAGCACCCGCGGCCTGTCGGCCCGCGCGCTGCTGCGCGGCGACGCCGGCAGCGTCATGCGCACCCTCGCCGCCCGCGGCGGCGCCGGATTCGGGCGCGGCGGACGCGCGCTGCCCGACGTGTCGTCCTTCGTCGCCCGCCAGGCCCGTCTGGCTCCCGACGTGGCCCGGGCGGTGAGGGCCCCGGGCGGCGTGGGGGCCGGCCGGCTGGCCGGCACGCCGTTCGCGCCGCGCACCCTGGGCACGCGCCAGGAGCTGGCCGCCCGCGGCGCCGCCGGCGCAAGGCCCGGCTCCGCGTGGCGGCAGGGCGCCGGCGCCAACGCCTACCGGCCGGGAGAGCCTGGACGCCCCGGGACCGCCGCCCCCGGCCGCGGCGCCGAGAGCGGCCGCCCGCAGCCGGCCCGGCCGCAGGGGGAGCGCTTCGGCGCCGGCCAGCACTACCCCGCCCATCCGGCTCCGGCGCAACCGCGCGGTCAGGCACCGCACGGCCAGGTCGGCACCAGCGGCAGGTACCAGTCTTCACCGCGCTTCGGAGCCTCGCCCGGCTACGGCTCGAATCCTTCCTTCAGGTCGGCTCCGGGGGCTCAGGCCACGCCGGGGTATCGTTCCGGCGCGCCCGGATACCGCTCCACGCCAGGCTATGGCTCCTCCGGCTCCCAATTGGCACCAGGCTACCGGTCCAACCAGGGTTATCCATCGGCTCCGCCGGCTCCGCGATACCAAGCGGCGCCCAGGTACCAATCCGCACCTTCGTACCAGTCTGCGCCGAGGTCCTACCAGTCGTCGCCGAGGTACCAGTCAGCTCCAAGCTACAGGTCGGCGCCCCGCTACCAGTCGGCGCCTCGCTATCAATCCGCCCCCAGGGCCCAGTCGGCCCCGCGCTCGCAGTCCTCTTCCCACGGGTCCTCTTCCCACGGGTCCTCGGGCGGCTCGCGCCACGACGGCGGCGGCGGGCATCAGCACCACGGCGGGTGAGGCCGGAGGCGTGACCGTAGCGGCCGCAGCGGCCGGCCGGAAGGAGGGCAGTGGGCGCCGCCGAGAGAGGCAGGCCGGGCCGCCCCGGGAGGATCGTGGCGCGGTGTCCTGACGGATGCCGCGCTACAATCCTCCCTCCATGCGTCCCCAAGCCCTGCTCCGTGTCTTCTTCATCGTCTACTGCCTGGAGGCCGGGTTCTTCCTGCTGATCGGACCCTGGAGCCCGGGATGGCAGCGCATCGCCCTCCATCTGCCGGTGGCGCCCCTCCGCCTGCTGCTGCTGCGCCCCCTGCTGCGCGGCGCGGTGAGCGGCTTCGGCCTGGTGCACATCGTCTGGAGCCTGCACGACCTGCGCGAGTGGTTCGGCCGCCTGCGGGTGGACGCCGGTCCGGCCTAGCCTCGCGGCCGGCCACGCGGTCCACCGCGGGCCGCGCAGTCCTGCAGGCCCCTCCCGATCCCGTCATGCCGCAGCGCGCCCGCCCCTTCCGCCTGCTGGCCATCAGCCGCCTGGAGCCCCTGCCGGGCCGGCCCGCCCCGGCGCCGGCCGCCTGGTTCCGCGCCCTCGCCGCGGCCGGCATCGACGCCGTGCAGCTGCGGGAGAAGCACCTGGCCGACCGTCCCCTGCTCGAGCTGGCCGCCGCCGCCCGCGCCGCCCTGCCGCCGCCGGCCCGGGTGCTGGTCAACGGGCGCGCCGACGTCGCCCTGGCCGCAGGCGCCGACGGCGTGCACCTGCCGGCCGACGGCCTGCCGC
>JASLEW010000779.1 GCA_030150965.1 Thermoanaerobaculia bacterium
GCGTCTGCCCGCGCGCGGCCGCCGGCCGGCGCGACGGCGCCCAGGCCGTGGCGGCGCGCCTGGCCGCGGCCGAGGCCGGCCGCCCCTTCGACCTGGAGCGGGACCTGCCGCTGCGCGCCTGCCTGCTGCGCCTCCACGGCCAGGATCACCTGCTGCTGCTGACCCTGCACCACATCGCCGCCGACGGCTGGTCGCTCGGCCTCCTCGCGGCCGAGCTGGGCCGGCTCTATGCTGGCGGCGAGCTGCCGCCGCTGCCGCTCCAGTATGCCGACTACGCGGTCTGGCAGCGCCGGTGGCTGCGGGGCGAGGTGCTCGACCGGCAGCTCGCTCACTGGCGGCAGCAGCTGGGCGGCGTGCCGCCGCTCGAGCTGCCGGCCGACCGCCCGCGCCCGGCCCTCCAGCGGCACCGCGGCGCCCATCTGCGCCGCGACCTGCCGCGCCCGCTCCTCCAGGCGGTCCGCAGGGCCGGCCGCGACGCCGGCGCCACGCTGTTCATGACGCTCCTCGCCGGCTTCCAGATCCTCCTCGCGCGCCACAGCGGCCAGGCGAGCTTCGCCGTCGGCACCGCGGTCGCCAACCGCGGGCGGCGCGAGATCGAAGGGCTGATCGGCTTCTTCGTCAACACCCTGGCGCTCGCCGCGCCGCTCGGCGGCGACCCCTCGTACCGCGAGCTGTTGCAGCGGCTGCGCGCGGTGCTGCTCGGCGCCTACGCGCACCAGGAGGTGCCGTTCGAGCGCGTGGTCGAGGCGCTGCAGCCGGTGCGCGACACCAGCCGGGCGCCGCTCGTCCAGGTGAGCCTGCTGCTGCAGAACCTGGCGCTCCCCGAGCTGCGCCTGCCGGGCCTGGCGGTGGGCGCCGAGGCGGTGAGCAGCGGCACCTCGAAGCTCGACCTGATGCTGTCGATGAGCGAGGAGCGCGGCCGCCTCGTCGCCGAATGGGAGTACGACACCGACCTGTTCGACCCGGCGACGGTCGAGCGCCTCGCCGCCCGGTTCCACCTGCTGCTCTCCGCCGCCGCGGCCGGGCCCGGCGTGCGGATGAGCGACCTGCCCTGGTTCGACGACCAGGAGCGCCGCCAGGTGGTGGTGGAGTGGAACCGCACCGCAACCGCCTGGAACGAGCCGCGCCCGGTGCACGAGCAGATCGCCGCGCAGGCCGCGCGCACGCCCGACGCGTTGGCGGTGCTGGCGGGCGGGATCTCCCTGACCTACGGTGCGCTCGAAACCGGCGCCAACCTCCTGGCGCACCGGCTGCGGCGCCTGGGCGTGGGCCCCGAAACGCTGGTCGGCCTGTGCCTCGACCGCGGTCCCGAGCTGCTGGTGGCGGTGCTCGCGGTGCTCAAGGCGGGCGGCGCCTACGTGCCGCTCGATCCCTCCTACCCGCCGGCGCGTCTGGCGCTGGCGATCGAAGACGCGGCCCCGCGCCTGGTGCTCGCCGCGCGCCGCCACGCGGGGCTCCTGGGCGGCGCGCCGGTCGTGCCGATCGAGGAGGCGCAGCCGCCGTCCCGGCCGCCGCAGGCGTCGCTGGCTCGGTCGTCGCCCTCGTCGCCCTCGTCGCCGGCGTTGCCTTCCGCGCCGCCGTCGTCCTCGGCGCCGGCGTGGCTGTCCTCGCCATTTACGCCGCAGTCGCCGCCGGCCTCAGCAGCGCCGCCCTCGGCGCCATCGGCGGTATCGCCGCCGTCGGTGCAGTGGTCGTCATCACTGTCATCGCCACAGCGGCCCTCATCGCCCTCATCGCCGCCATGGCCGCGGCCGTCGGCGCCGCCGTCACCGCCGGCCCCGGCTGCAGGCATGGACAACGCGGCCTACGTGATCTTCACCTCGGGCTCGACCGGGCGCCCCAAGGGCGTGGTGGTGGAGCACCGGAGCCTGTGCAACCTGCTGCTGTCGCTCCGCGGCCACGGCCTGCTCGACGCCGGCCGCGCGCTGCTCGCGGTGACCACCCTGGCGTTCGACATCGCCGGCCTGGAGCTGTTCCTCCCCCTGCTGAGCGGCGGCACGGTGGTGCTGGCAGCGCGCGAGGACAGCACGGAGCCGCGGCGGCTGCGCCGGCTGCTCGACGACCCGCGGGTGCAGGCCATGCAGGCCACCCCCGCCACCTGGAGCATGCTGCTCGCCGCCGGCTGGACCCCCGGCCCCGGCTTCCGCGCCCTCTGCGGCGGCGAGGTCCTGGCGCCGGAGCTGGCCGCCCGCCTGCTGCGGCCGGGGACGGCGCTGTGGAACCTCTACGGCCCGACCGAGACCACCATCTGGTCGGCGGCGCTGGAGGTGGCGCCGGCCCATCGCGGCGCCGCGGCGGTGCCGATCGGCCGGCCGCTCGCCAACACCCGGCTGCTGGTGCTCGACGCGGCGCTCGCGCCGCTGCCCGAGGGGGTCCCGGGAGAGTTGTTCATCGGCGGCGAGGGGGTGGCGCGCGGCTACCTGCACCGTCCGGAGCTGACCGCCGAGCGCTTCCTCCCCGACGCCTTCGGCGCCCCGGGCGACCGGCTCTACCGCACCGGCGACCGCGCGCGCTGGCGCTCCGGCGGCATCCTGGAGTACCTGGGCCGTCT
This sequence comes from Thermoanaerobaculia bacterium, assembly GCA_030150965.1. Taxonomy (GTDB): domain Bacteria; phylum Acidobacteriota; class Thermoanaerobaculia; order Multivoradales; family UBA5704; genus JASLEW01. The sequence continues at coordinate 2,552 of JASLEW010000779.1, forward strand.
CGATCATCAGGTGAAGCTGCGCGGCTACCGCATCGAGCCGGGCGAGATCGAGTCGGCGCTGCGCGACGGTCCCGGGGTGCGCGAGGCGGTCGTCGTCCTGCGCGAGGACATCCCCGGCGACCGCCGCCTGGTGGCCTACGTGGTGCCGGCGCCGGAAGGCGCCGCCCCAGGCGAGGCGGTCGCGGCGCTGCGCCGGCATTGCCAGGCGCGGCTGCCGGCCCATATGGTGCCGGCGGCCTTCGTGCTGCTGGAGCGGCTGCCGCTGACCCCCAACGGCAAGGTGGACCGGCGGGCGCTGCCGGCGCCGGAGGCCACCGCCCACGCCCCGGCCGAGGGCTTCGTCGCGCCGGCGACGCCGCTGGAGGAGATCGTCGCCGGCCTGTGGGCCGAGGTGCTGGGGCGCGAGCGCGTGGGGGCGCAGGACAACTTCTTCACCGACCTGGGCGGCCATTCGCTGCTCGCCACCCGCATGGTGTCGCGGGTGCGCGAGCGGCTCGGTTTGGAGCTACCGCTGCGCTCGCTCTTCGAGGCGCCGACGGTCGCCGCCTGGACGGCGCGCCTGGAGCAGGCGGCGCAGCCCGCCGCGCCGCCGCTCGTCCGCCGCCGCCGGGACCGCGAGGCCGGGCCGCTGCCGCTGTCCTTCGCCCAGGAGCGGCTGTGGTTCCTGGAGGAGTTGAGCCCGGGCCTGGCGGTCTACAACCTGCCGCTGGCGGTGCGCCTGCGCGGGCGTCTCGACCGGGCGGCGCTGGCGCGCGCCGTGGCCGCCGTGGTGCACCGCCACGAGGCGCTCCGCACCCGCTTCCGCTTCGTCGCCCCCCGGCCGGTCCAGGAGGTGGTGGACGCCGCCGAGGCCAGGGTGCCGCTGCCGCTCGTGGACCTGCGCGCTGTGCCCCGGCCGCGCGACGCGGCGGGGGAGACCGGCGCCGTCCGGCCGGCGCCGCC
>JASLEW010000902.1 GCA_030150965.1 Thermoanaerobaculia bacterium
TCTGCGCGTGTTCCAGGCCGCGTCCGTCTTCGTCTACCCGTCGCTCTACGAGGGCTTCGGCCTGCCGGTCGCCGAGTCGCTGGCCTGCGGCGTGCCCGCCGTCGCCCTCGCCACGTCGAGCCTGCCGGAGGTGGTGGGCGACGCCGGGCTCCTCGCCGCGCCGGACGATCCGGCGGAGCTGGGCGCGGCGATCGGCCGCCTGGTCTCCGACCCCGGCCTCGCCGCCGAGCTGGCCGCCCGCGCCCCGGCGCAGGCGGCGCGCTTCCTCTGGCCGCGCGCCGCCGCGGCGATGGAGGAGGTGTTCCGCGAGGCGCTTGCCTGATGCCCTCGCCGGGACAGGCCGGGCGCCAGGATAAAATGACCTCCTCCGTGTCCCCCCGTACCTACAGGATCGGCCTCGACGCCCGCAAGCTCCAGGACTTCGGGATCGGCACCTACATCCGCAACCTCATCCGCGCCCTGGCGCCGCTCGCCGACGCCGACTTCCCGCTGCGCTACGTGCTCCTGGTGCGCGCCGAGGACCGCGAGCAGCTGGCCGGCCTGCCGCCGAACTTCGAGCTGACCGTCGAGCGCGCGCCGGTCTACTCGGCGCGCGAGATGTTCACCCTGTCGTGGCAGCTGTGGCGGCAGCGGCTCGACCTCTATCACGCCACGCACTACGTGCTGCCGGCGGCGCTCACGCCGCGCGTCGTGGTCACCATCCACGACATCATCCACCTGCTCTACCCCGAGTTCCTGCCCAACCACCTGGCCTTCCTCTACGCCCGCGGCATGATCCGCCGCAGCCTGACGCGCGGCGACCGCATCATCGCGGTGTCGAAGAACACCCGCGCCGACCTCATGCAGCACTTCGCGGTGGACGGCCGCAAGATCGAGGTGGTGTACAACGGCGTCGAGGACGTGTTCCGCCGGCGGCTGCCGGACGCCGAGATCGAGCGCTGGCTGCGGGCGCTGGGCATCGCGCGGCCCTACCTGCTGTTCGTCGGCAATCCCAAGCCGCACAAGAACCTCGACACCGTGGTCCAGGCCTACGCGCGGGCGCGGCGCCTGGCGCCGTTCGACGCGCCGCTGGTCTGCGTCGGCAGCCGCCAGGGCTCGGAGTTCAAGATCCGCCAGCGCGCCGAGCATCTGGGCCTGGGCGACCAGGTGCGCCTGTTGGGGCACGTGGCCCAGGAGGCGCTGCCGGCGATCTATCAGGGCGCCACGCTCTTCCTCTATCCGACGCTCTACGAGGGCTTCGGCCTGCCGGTGATCGAGGCGATGGCCTCGGGGGTCGCGGTCATCACCTCCAACACGTCGGCGCTCAAGGAGATCGCGCAGAGCTACGCGCACCTGGTGGACCCGCTCGACATCCCGGCCATGGCCAAGGCCATCGCCCAGTGCATGGCGGACCCCGAGCACCTCGCCGCCCTCGCCCGGCTTGGCCTGCGCCGCGCCGACGACTTCCACTGGGAGCGCACCGCGCGCCAGACGCTGGGCATCTACCGCTCGGTGCTGGGGGTGGCGGGGGCGAAGCCGGCCGCGGAGGCGCCGGGTTGAGCGCGCCGCGGGTGGCGCTGGTGCACGACTGGCTGACCGGCATGCGCGGCGGCGAGAAGGTCCTGGCGGAGCTCGCCAGGCTCTACCCCGAGGCGCCGATCTACACCCTCTTCCACTTTCCCGGCACGGTCGGCGCGGACCTCGAACGGCACCCCATCCACGCGAGCTTCCTGCAGCGCGCGCCGGGCGTGCGCCGCCACTACCGCCGCTACCTGCCGCTCTTTCCCGCCGCCATCGAGGACTTCGACCTCTCGGGTTTCGACCTGGTGATCTCGTCGAGCCACTGCGTGGCCAAGGGGATCGTGCCGCCGGCCGGCGGGCTGCACCTCTGCTACTGCCACTCGCCGATGCGCTACGCCTGGGACCAGGAGCACGCCTACTTCCCGCGCCGGCGCGGCGCCAGGGCCCGCCTGCGCGGCCTCGCGCTCTCCGCCCTGCGCGCCTGGGACGCCGCGGCGGCGGCGCGCGTCGACCGCTTCGTCGCCAACTCGCATTTCGTCGCCGGCCGCATCCGCGCCTTCTACGGCCGCGAGGCCGCGGTGGTACCGCCGCCGGTGGACGTCGATTTCTTCACCCCGGCGCCAGGCGCCGCGCCGGCTGCAGGCGCCGGCGGCGGCTACGCGCTGATGGTCTCGGCGCTCGCGCCGTATAAACGCATAGAGCTTGCCATCGCCGCCGCCGAGCGCACCGGCATCGAGCTGCGCATCGCCGGCGATGGGCCCGAACGGCCGCGCCTCGAACGGCTGGCCGGCGGGCGCACGCGACTGCTGGGCCGGGTCACCGACGCGGAGCTGCGCGGCCTCTACCGCGGCGCGCGCCTGCTGCTGCAACCCGGGGTGGAGGACTTCGGCATCGCCGCGGTCGAGGCCCTGGCCTGCGGCACGCCGGTGGTGGCGGCGGCGCGCGGCGGCGTGCTGGACATCGTCGAAGACGGGAGGCACGGCGTGCTCTACGACGATCGCGCCGACCAGGGCGGCGCCGCGCTGGCCGGGGCGGTTGACAAAGCCCTGCGGATGGGCTTCAATCCTTTGGATCTGCGCAGACGGGCGGAGTCGTTCGCCGCCGAAGCCTTCGTCGACCGGATCCGGTCGTTGATCTCGGAAACGCTGGATTCACGCCGCTCGCCGGGGACCATGGTCCGTTGATCCAACAACGTCACCGCATCACTTCGGGCGTCTATCTTGCCGGCGACCTGGCGGCCACCCTGGCCGCCTTCGCCGCCGCCTGGCTGCTGCGCTTCGAGCTCGCGGTCATCCCGCTCACCAAGAGCGTCCCGAGCCTCGGCCCCTACCTGCGCCTGCTGCCGGTGGTGCTGGTGCTGTGGCCGGTGGTGTTCTATTTCCACGGCCTCTATCAGAGCCGCCGCGGGCGCAGCCGCGTCGACGAGGTGCTCACCATCCTCCTCGCGGTGGTGCTGGGCACGGTGCTGCTGTCGGTGGTGATCGCCTGGTACCGGCCGTCGGCGGCGCCCGGCAGCCACGAGTACTTCACCTACAGCCGCGCGTTCCTCGCCCTCTTCGCGCTGATCGACCTGCTGCTCGTCGCCGCCACCCGCATGCTCGCGCGCTACGTGATGCGCCGCGTGCGGCTGTCGGGACACAACCTGCAGCGCATCCTGGTGATCGGCGCCGGCACCCTGGGGCGCGAGATCACCCAGAAGCTCCTCGCCCACCGCGAGCTGGGCTTCGAGGTGGTGGGCTTCCTCGACGACGATCCGGGCAAGGCGGGCGCCGCGGTCTGCGGCCTGCCGGTGCTCGGCACGCTGCGCCAGGCCGAGGAGGTCCTGGTGTCGCGCAACATCGACCAGGTCTTCCTGGCGCTGCCGCTCGAGGCGCACCGGAAGGTGCTGCAGCTGCTGGAGCTCCTGGCCCGCGAGTGCGTGGACATCCGCCTGGTGCCCGACATCCTGCAGTACGCGACGCTCAGCGCCACCCTCGAGGACCTCGAAGGCACGCCGGTCATCAACCTGTCGCAGGTGCCGCTCCAGGGCTGGAACAGCCTGGTCAAGCGCGCCATGGACCTGGCGATCGCCGCCGCCGCGCTGCTCGTGGTGCTGCCGCTGCTGCCGCTTCTGGCGCTCGCCATCTGGCTCGAGGACCGCGGCCCGATCTTCTACCGCCAGGAGCGCATGGGGCTCGACGGCAAGCCGTTCATGATCCTCAAGCTGCGCTCGATGCGCGTCGACGCCGAGGCCACCAGCGGCCCGGTGTGGGCGATCAAGGACGATCCGCGCCGCACCCGCGTCGGCACCTTCCTGCGCCACTGGTCGCTCGACGAGCTGCCGCAGATCTGGAACGTGCTGCGCGGCGACATGTCGATCGTCGGCCCGCGCCCCGAGCGCCCCAGCTTCGTGCGCGAGTTCAAGCACAAGATCCCGCGGTACATGCTGCGCCACCGCGTGAAGTCCGGCATCACCGGCTGGGCGCAGGTGCACGGCTGGCGCGGCAACACCTCGATCAAGAAGCGCATCCAGTACGACCTCTACTACATCCAGAACTGGTCGCTCGGGCTCGACTGCAAGATCCTGTGGATGACGCTGCGCCACGCGC